>JAISJY010000180.1 GCA_031261365.1 Caryophanales bacterium
GAAAATCAATTTTCCTCACTTAATAAATGGATACGAATATCAAATTATCTCTTTTTGTGAAACATTATCATTAGGCTTATTAGAAAACCCTTTAATGAGCCACCAAGATACCTTAACTATTATGAAACAAATGGATGAAATCCGTAAATCCATTAATGTTTTTTATGAATGTGATTAACTAGATTTTATACCGTCTATTTTCTCTTTCAATATCTTTTATTCTTTCACTTTCTCGTTTATCGTGAAGTTCTTTTCCTTTACCAACCGCGATTTCTATTTTAGCTTTGCCATCTCTTAAATATATTTTAGTCGGTATTAAAGCATAACCATCTTGTCTAACCACTTTGTCCATTTTAAATATTTCTTTTTTATGTAATAATAACTTTTTAGTTCTATCAGGTTGATGATTAAATCTATTTCCTTGTTCATAAACAGGTATTAATAAATTAAACAAAATAGCTTCATTGTTTTTAATTAAAACATAAGCATCCTTAATCGTGCAACCATGTGTTCTCAATGATTTTATTTCAGTTCCTAACAAAGCTAAACCAGCCTCATAAGTATCATACAAAAAATACTCATGCCCCGCTTTCTTATTTAAAGATATTATTTTTATTCCTTTTTTCATAATCTAATTATACCTTTTTTCTTTTGGAAGTATCTCTAACTAATGTAAAATCAATTTGACCCTCTTTTTCATTTACTTTGCTAACTTTAACTTTCACCTTCATTCCAATATAATAAATGACACCTGTTTTTTCACCAATAGCCACTTTATTAATTTTATCATAAGTTAAATAATCATAATAAATACTTTGGTAACTAACATAACCTTGAATAGTATTATCAAGCATAACAAAGAAACCATAAGGCAAAACTCCTGAAATTATTCCTTCATAAAGATAATTTATCTTATCACTTAAATATTCTGCCTTTTTAACACTTTCAATAGTTCTTTCTAAATTAATAGATGTTCTCTCGGTTTCCGAAATATGAAAACAAATGTCTGATAACTTTCTATCTAATTGTTCATCTTCATTATATGGGTATATTAAATATTGCTTTAATAACCGATGTACCATTAAATCTGCATATCTTCTAATAGGCGATGTAAAGTGAGTATAACTAGAACTACCTAGTCCAAAATGACCTATATTTGAATTAGAATATTTTGCCTTTGGAAAACTCCTTAACATCTGATTTTTAACAACATATGCATACATCGTGTCTTTTGTGTCCCTTAAAATCTTTTGATATTCACTAGGATGTACTTGATTTGCTATTGATAAATGTATTTTAAAACCCTTTAAAAAATTAGAAAACTCAACTATCTTATCTGGCTCTGGATTATCATGTATTCGATAAATAAAAGGTAAGTCTAAGTTCTCAATATACTCTGCCACTGTTTCATTTGCCAAAACCATAAAATCCTCAATTAACTTTTCAGCTTCATCTTGTTTATTAACAACAATATCAACAACCTTATTATCTTTTAAAATAAACTTTGGTTCATCAATATCTAAATCAATATAACCTCTTTCTTCTTTTTCTTTTCTTAATATTTTAGCTAATTCTTGAGCTAATAATATTTTAGTATCGGTTTCTTTATCCATTGATGTTTTATACTTTAATAACTTATTTACTTTCTTATATGTCAGCCTCCTACTTGATTTTATAATAGACTTATAAAAACTATAATCAAGCATTATGCCTTCTTCATTTATTTTCATAATACAAGATAAAGTTAACCGCTCCACATCAGGATTTAAAGAACAAATACCGTTTGATAAATTAAAAGGAAGCATCGGAATAACAGAATCCAATAAATAATTAGAATTACCCCTTAAAAAAGCTTCATTATCTAAGCAAGAACCTGTCAAAACATAATGACTTACATCAGCAATATGTACACCAAGTGTATATATGTTGTTTGTTTTTGATATACTAATCGCATCATCAAAGTCTTTGGCATTATCTCCATCTATTGTAAAAATAAACTCCTTCCTTAAATCTAATCTATCTTCTAATTTTATCTTTTCTTCATTAATTAATGTTGCTTCTCTTAAAGCCTCTTCACTAAACTCATAAGGTATGCCAGATTCCACAATATACTCTAATAAATTATTCTCGGGATTATTTTGATTACCTAATCTTTTTATTATCTTTCCTTTATTTTTTTGACTAACCTCTATTATAAATAAATCACCCTCTTGATCACTTGTCTTTAATCCTTCAACTGCCGATAATATAACATTAATACTCCCTTGAGGCACTAACTTCTTTTTTTCTAATTTATAAACATATCTATTATCTTGACTAGAAATAACAGAAACAATAAACCCATATCTGTTCTTTTCAAAATATATAAAATTAATCAAAGATTTAGGTAATATTTCTTTATTTGAAGGTATTTCAACTTGATAAGCAAAATCCGAACAAGAAATTAAAACACTATTCTTTTTTAAATGAACTATTTTTCCTTGATGTATCTTTATCGGTTCAACTATATAATACTTATTATCTTTTAAAACAAAAACTCCTTCTTGAATTAAAAACTGATAAGTAGAAACATATAAACTAGTATATAAAAAATAATCACCAGCTTTGGCTGATGATAATTCTATTAACCTGCTATTATCAACTGAAGTAATCATAAAAAAAGGAGATTTATATCTCCCCTCTAGAACCAAATCCCTCGACAAATAATCAGAACAAACAAAGCTATGCCGACCCCTAATGTCAATCTAGACAATATTAAGTCGGTTCCCCGTTCCTTAGTATTTGTAAATACTTTTGAATTTCCACCCATAATCGCTCCTGAAGCACCTTGAGATTTTCCTGCTTGAAGCATTACAAGTATTATCATAAGAAGAGCAAGAACTGCCAACACCCAATCTAACCAAACCATATTCACACCTCCATCAATTAGTTAATATCTATAATATTATATGTAATCCGCTTAAAAAAGCAATTAATAATATAAATTTTCAAAATTAATCACCATTTCATAATCCTTATTTAAGTGTTTCTTAAAATGCTCAATAATTTGTGTTTTACTTTTAGGGTAATCATAATTAAGAGCTATCTCAAAAATTAATTTCTTTTTCTCACCTGGAACTATTCTAATATCATGACACTCCAACTGTATTTCAGCCCCAATATTCCTTAATAATATTCTAATATTTTCAGTCTCAATATCATTTATATCAATAGGGTCAGGATGTGTAATTAAAGAAATATGATATTTTTTTGCTATTTTTTCTTCAATATCATCCACAATATTATGAACATTTACAAAATCTAAAGAAGAGTTTAATTCAACATGAACCGACATAAATATATGTTCTTTACCATAAGAATGTACTAAAACATCATGTACACCTAAAACATTTTCATTACTTTTAATATCTTTTAAAACACTATCAACAAATAACTTATTTTCTTTCTCACCAATTAAAGGCTTACTAGCTTCTATTATTAATTTAACCCCTGTATAAATAATAAATATTGACATTATAATAGATAAATAACCATCTAAATCAAAAGAAATATTCATATTAATAAACATACAAATCAATATAATAAAAGTTACCCCTGCATCAATAAAAGAATCACTTAAACTAACTTTTAAAACCATCACTTTTAATTTTTTATAATAATACAAATACATTAACCCTTGTAGTATTTTAATAATAATTGTTGAACCTAAAATAATTAAAGTTATGACTTCTATTTTGCTCCCTTTACTTTCAAAAAGAGAACTAATAGATTCAAAACATAAAGTAATACCAATAGCTAATATTAAAGTTGCAATAATTAAAGAAGAAATATATTCCATTCTTCTATGTCCAAAAGGATGGTCTTTATCAGGCGGTTTATTCGCCTCTTTCATTCCAAACCAAGAAATAAAAGATGCAATAGTATCTTGAAAATTATCAATACCATTTCCTATGATGGTTATTGAATTGGCTAATGCTCCAAAAACAACTTTTAAAATACCAATACTAACATTTGATAAAAGTCCGATTAAAGTAACCCGACTAATTGTTTTGTCTTTATTCATATTCTATCATTAAAGAAGGTCGGACACCACCTTCAAAGCCTACAAAAGCATAATTAACCGCCCCATCATTTATACAATAAGTTGCTAAATAAGGTTCATTAATTGCCTCACTCCTTGTCCAATAAATACCCACATCTTCATAAGTTTCATTTGAATGTAAAAGTATTCCTTTAGCTCTAGCATAATCAGTAGATATAGCATATCTTTCTTTTGTAGAGCCATAAGTACTACTAAAATTGTTTTCATCTAAATAATCATTTAAAGATAACAAAGATACTTTATCACTTGAAGATAATATCTTTTCTTTTTCTTCTTCATTAAAAGATGTTTCATAAAAATCATTATTCAAATAATCTCTAATTTCACTTTCTAAATAATTATTAGAATTAGCATCAATTCTTTTAGTATTTAATATATATTCTGATAATACTTGATATTTTCCAGCCTCTATCTTTAATATTCTCCATTTAATAGGCTCAAATAAAAAGTAATAAGTCTCTTCGTTTTCTATTGTATTACCATTATGAAACTTCCTTTCCTCCGTTTTAAATGTTGCTCTCGTTTTAAAATATTGTTGATTTTTAATTAAGTAAATACCTTCCTCTTTTCCTAAAGAAAGATTATTTAATTTTTTAATAATACTCGTATCTGTAACAACCGTTTGAGGAAAACTACCATAATATAAATAAGCATAAACTAAACCAAACTCATTAACTTCTTCAACTCCATAATCATATTTAGCCCAAAAGTCTTTATCACCACTACTACCTTGATATATCTTTCTAATAATTTCTCCCTTTAATAATTCATTATCATACCAACCATTAAAAACATAACCCTCTTTGCTAGGTATTGGTAAATCAAAAGTAGGAGTTTCTTCATTATAACTATTATTAATAAAAAAGCCTGTTCCCCCATTTAAATGATAATTAATTTTATAAATAATAAGGTTTTTATTAGAACTAATCTTTATTGAACTATCTAAACTTGAACCACTATTAAAACAAGAAGTTAAGAATACTATTAAGAGAAAAGAGAAAAATATTTTAATAATTCTTTTTTTCATATACCTCCTTGAATTATCTACTTCTTAATTATAACAAACTTCTGTTTTTTAATATACAATATTATTGGTTAAGGAGATAGATATGATTCAAATAAGAAATCTTTCAAAAATATACAAAAGCAAATATAAAGAAACAAAAGCCTTAGATAACATTAACTTAGATTTTCCCGAAAAAGGCATGTTTTTTATTGTTGGTAAATCTGGTTCTGGTAAATCTACTTTATTAAACCTCTTGGGCGGTCTTGACTCTCCAACTTCTGGCAATATTTATTTAAATGGAGTTGCCAATAATTCTTTAAGTAAAAACTCTTTTGCAGGTTATAGAAATCATGTTATTGGCTTTGTCTTTCAAGAGTTTAATCTTATTGATACTTATACTATCACCGATAATATTGCTTTAGCTTTAACTTTACAGTCCAAAGGTAATGATAATAATACTATTGATGATGTTTTAAGAATGGTTGGATTAGAAAATATTGCTCATAAAAAACCTAATGAAATATCTGGAGGTCAAAAACAAAGAGTTGCTATTGCTCGAGCTTTAATTAAAAACCCTCAAAT
>JAISJY010000190.1 GCA_031261365.1 Caryophanales bacterium
ATCTTTTTAAGAGTAGTTTTACCATTGGGAAAGAGTGCTTTATTTGTTCAAGGTTTATTTGGATTTATGGGAGCGTGGAATGATGTGCAATGGGCTCAATTAATTATTGGGACAGCCAATAGAAATCAATGGACTTTGGCTTATGGTTTAAAGGTTATCAGTGATAATTCTGAATCTGTTGAGGCTATTACTTTGTCTTTGGCGAGTGCAGTTATTGCGATGATACCAATATTTATTGTTTATTTAGTAGCTCAGTCTTACATAATTGAAGGCATTGCTTTCACAGGAGTTAAGAGATAATGGAAAAATATATTGTTTTAGATAACATTAGTAAGGTTTATAAGAATAGTGTTAAAGCGGTTAATGATTTTAATGTGGAAATCAGCAAAGGTGATTTTGTAGCTTTGGTTGGTCCTTCTGGTTGTGGTAAGTCTACTACTTTAAGAATGATAGCGGGTCTTGAAAGTATTACTTCAGGAACATTATTTATTGAAGGAAAGGTGGCAAATTATTTACCTTCTAAAGATAGAGATATTGCTTTTGTTTTTCAAAGTTATGCTTTATATCCTCATTTATCTGTTTTTGATAATATGGCTTTTGGATTAAAAACCAGAAGAATTAATAAAGCAGAGATTAAGCAGAGAGTTTTTAAGGCTAGTGATATTTTGAATTTAGGTTCTTTATTAGATAGGAGACCGAAGGAGTTATCGGGTGGTCAAATGCAGAGAGTTGCTTTAGGAAGAGCTATTGTTAGACATGCTTCTATCTTTTTAATGGATGAGCCTTTGAGTAATTTAGATGCTAAACTTCGGATTAAAATGAGAAGTGAAATTGTTAAATTACATAAGGAAATTGGTTCAACAACTATTTATGTAACTCATGACCAATTAGAAGCTATAACAATGGCTAATAAAATTGTTGTAATGAATCTAGGTTATATTCAACAAATAGGTAATCCGATGGACATTTATAATAATCCTCATAATTTATTTGTAGCTACTTTTTTTGGAACTCCAACAATGAATATTATTAAGGTTTTATATGAGAATGAGAGTTTAGATTTTGGGAGTTATAAATATCAATTAAAAGATTTTAAAGTTAAGCATGATGCTTTTTATCAAGAGAAGATTAGTAAAGTTAAAGGTATTTTAGCTAATTTAGAAAATGGTTTAGCAGAATATTATTTTTATGAATCTCATAATATTGAAGGAGAAAATAAAAAGAAAATAGAGACTATTGAATTAGAGCAAGTTAAAGTTTATTTTGAAAAGAAATTAAACTTATTAGAAGAGGCTTTGCTTTCTAAACATCAATTAAGTTTTGGAATTAGACCAGAGCATTTAGTATTAAGTAAAGAAGGTATTAAAGGAGAGGTGATATTTGCTGAGCCATTAGGTAGTCAAATAATATTACATTTAAATAATGATGTTCAATTACTTTTAAATATTGATGACTATAGAAATGAAGAAATTATTACTTACTTATTTAATGAGAGTAAGTTCTATATATTTGATAACATAACAGGGGAAAGGATTATTTAAGGAGGTATAAATGAAAAAGAGATTAGGGTTATTTTTGTTGATGGGGTTGCTTGTTGGATGTAATACTGTGTCATCTAGTAGTAGTGTTGAAGAAGTTTATTCGGGTAGTTATACTATTAAGATTACAGCTATTGGTTCAACGACAATTAATGTAGGTGATGAGGTTACTTTAAGGACAACTGTAACAGGTACTATCAATAAGGATGTTACTTGGAGCAGTCTTAATCCAAGTATTGCTGATGTCAGTGATAAAGGAGTAGTAACAGGTTATGCTCCGGGAGAAGTAGATATTGTTGCTTCTTTAAACATTGAACCTTTATGTAAGGCAACGGCTAAAATTAGTGTTAATCCACCTATTTTACCGACTAGTTTACAGTTAACAGGTTATGCTTCTGATTTAGTAGGTTGGGTAGATTCAAGTGAACAATTAAGTGTTACCATTTTACCAAACGATGCTTCTAAATTAGTTTCTTGGTCAAGTGATGATACTGAAGTGGCAACTGTTAATAATGGTTTAGTTAGTTTTTTAAAAGCTGGTGAAGTTACTATTTCGGCAACTAGTACTGTGACACCTCTTAGTGATGCGATTACTTATGAGGTCAAGGAAGCAACATTTATTGCTAATAAAGCAGGAACTACAGGGGCATGGGATGTTTCACATCAAGGAGATGTAGATGGTTATGTTGATTTAGCAGTAGCAACTAGAAGTTTATCCGATGTTTTGTATTTTGCTCATACCGGTCAAGTTTATTATGCTACAGCTACATTTAGAATAAACGGTATTCAAGCTGATCAGTCTTGGGACTGGAATGGTTTTGGTATTGGTTCAGCTTTAAATGATAATGATGCTAGGGCTTTTAGATTTGCTCCAGACCCTGCTCAAGCTAATGTTAATAATAAAACAATTTTGACTGATTTTCCTGTTACTTGGGGTGCTTTAACAACAAGGTCTCAAATATGGAGAGAACACGGTTTAAATGAACTTGATTGCCATAGTGATATTCAAATAAGTATGATTAGATATTTTAATGAGTATTATTATTTCTTGAATGGAGAATTGTTTTGGTATGATAATGCTTTAAAGTATGATGAGATAGACACTTACCCAATTATCTTTAGTAATGATATTCCGGTTAGAGCTTTTGCTTATGAATTAATTATTAATGAAGAAGAAGTATATGCTTTAACTCAAACTTTTGAAGCTCAACAAATTATGTTTCCAACTTATCGGAGTTATGTTAATTATGTAGATTCAAGTGAGTTTACTTTTAATAATATGGCAACTTTATCAAAGGATTCCAGGGTTAGAAGTATTGGTGATAAAGGAAGAATTATTGGTGATTTTGAAATTGAATTTGATTTAGATGAGTTTTCTTTTAATACGGCTCCTGCTAATCATACAGGTGTTGGTTTAATGTTACAAAGATATGATTCAGCTGATACGGTTGATAGTATCTCAGTTGGTAGAGGTACTTTATCAACAAACGACGGTGATGGGGCTGTTAGATTTCAAAAGTGG
>JAISJY010000049.1 GCA_031261365.1 Caryophanales bacterium
TTATTATCAAAACCTTTTTATTGGAGAATTAAAAACCAAACTTGCTATTCCTTTATATGAAAGAAAAGGTCCAAAAGAGGCGGCTCAAGAACTATACAAACTAATTAAAGGAGAATAAAATGGGATATGACATCTTAGAATTAAGCCAAGAAGCTAAAGAAAAAAGAAACAAAGGAATTGAAATTATAGATGCTACTATTGGAGTTTTATATGATGACAAAGGTGATTTTTTTGCTTCTAAAATAATTAAAAAAATAATTAAAAGTTTATCTAATCTTGAAATGTTTGACTATTCCGAAATTAAAGGGGGCAAAGAATACGAAAACAAAATAATCTCTTTCCTTTTTAATGATAACTTTAATAAATTAATAACTAAATATGATTATGATTTTTGTGCTACTCCTGGTGCTACTGCTTCGTTATTCATTGCTTTAAAAAGAGAAATAAAAAACAAAGTATTAATCGGCACTCCTTATTGGAATAATTATGATAGTATTGCCAAAAGCTGTAATAAAGAAATAAAATACTATGATTATTTCAAAAATAACCGTTTAAATATAACAGAAATACAACATTTACTACAAGAAGATGATGAAGTACTCTTAATTATTAATGACCCTTGCCATAACCCAACAGGTTACTCTTTTTCTGAAAAAGACTATATTTCTTTATTTCAATTACTTTCTCAACATCCTCAAACAGTTCTTATTTTAGATGTTGCTTATTATAGTTTTAGTAAATTAAAATATAAGTTCTATGATTATATATCACTCTTAAATAATAGATTTTATGTTTGCTTCAGCGGGTCTAAAATATTCTCTGCCTATGGACTTAGAATAGGAGGATTATTTACCTTTAACTTAAAAAATCAAAAAGATAATTTAGATAAACAAGAAAACATTGCTAGAAGTGTTTGGAGTAACTCCCCCATTATTGCCATAAGTGCAATTAATCATTTAACTAATCAAGACTTAATAAACTTCCAAAAAGACTTACAAAAAAGAGTTAACCTTTTAAGTCAAAGAGGCAAACAATTTAAAAGTCTAGCAAAGCAATATAATCTACCTTTATACCCTTATAAAGAAGGCTTTTTTATAACTATAAAAAGTAATAATCCCGAATTATTATTTGAAGAATTAAAAAAAGAAAACATTTATGTCATACCTCAAAAAGATTCAATTAGAATTAGTTTAGCTAAACTTGAAAGCAAATATATTAATAAAATAATAAGTAAAATAGCTGAAAAATTACTCTAATAAAAACTTATAATCTTCAAGAGATAACCTAGAAACACCAGCATCATCATCTTTAATAATAGCATCAGATAAGTCTTTCTTTACTTTCTGTAACTCAATAACTCTTTCTTCTATTGAGTCTTTAATAATAATTTTATAAATATGAACTGACCTCGTTTGCCCAATTCTATGAGCTCTATCACTAGCTTGATTTTCAGCTGCCACATTCCACCAAGGGTCTAAATGAATAACTATATCAGCTCCAATAAGATTAAGTCCTATTCCTCCCGCCTTCAAAGAAATCAAAAAAACCTGATGTTCTTCTTTTAAATCATTAAAACTATTAGTCATTTCTAATCTTTTCTCAGCTGGAGTATCTCCTGTAAGTAAGAAATATAAAATGTTATTTTTTTGTAAAAGTGTTTCCAATAAATTAAGTCCTTTAACAAAACTAGAAAAAACTAAAACCTTATGACCGTTTAATATAGCATCGTTTATCAAGTTCAAAGTAACCTCTAATTTTTCCGATATTTCAATTTCTTTTTCAGTATTTTCAAACAACATAGCAGGTGATAAACATAATTGCCTAAGTTTCATAATGCCTGCCAAAATTGCCATTCCACTATTTTCATTATTCACAATATTCTCTTTTGTCTCAATTAAAACTTTAGCATAAGCTCCTTTAGATTCTTCTTTAAAATGAGTATAAAGTATTTCTTCAACTTTAGGTGGTAAGTCTTTTAAAACCTCTGCTTTTGTTCTTCTTAAAATAAAAGGTTTAGTCTTATTAATAATAAAGTTTAAAGCCTCTTTTTCTCCTTCAACTGCTTTTTTCTCTATATCTAAAAACTCATCATGTTTATATAAATAACCTTTCATTAAAAAATCAAAAATACTCCACAAATCTGAAATAGCATTTTCAATAGGTGTCCCTGTTAAAACTAATTTATTCAAAGAGTTTAACTCTTTTACTGTTTTAGTTTTCTCCGCTTTAATATTCTTAATATTTTGAGCTTCATCTAAAATAACATATTCAAAAATAATATTAGCAAAATTATCAATGTCGTTCCGCATCGTATCATAAGAAACAATATAAACCTTTTTATTAGTATTTGATATTTTACTTTCAAGACTATTTCTATATGATTTGCTCCCATCAATAACCTCACAAGGTGTAATAGTATTAAAATGTTTAAACTCGGCTTCCCAATTATAAATTAAACTCTTCGGGCAAACAATAATTAAAGGTTTATCAGTTATCAAATAATCAATTAAACAAAGAGTTTGAACTGTTTTTCCTAATCCCATATCATCTGCTAAAATACCACCAAAATGATATTTAGCTAATATTGCCAACCACTTAAAACCATCCTTTTGATAAGGTCTTAAAACCTCAAGATAGTTTTCAGGTATTTTAATAGTTGCTTTCTTATAATTCTTAATCTCCAATAGTATTTCTTTAATTTTATTTTCAACATCCAATTCAATATTTTCATTGGAATAGTTATCTAATTTAAAAATATTATAAATAGGTGAAATATTTTCTTTACTTACTTGTTTTTCACTAATATTAAAATCTTTTATATATCGGTCTAATAACTGTAAATCTCTGTTTCCCTCTACTTCAATAACTTTATCTTTTAAAAATATATACTTCTTTTTCCTTCTTAAAGCCCTAATCACTTGAGCCAATTCTTCTTCATTAAACTCAGCCGAATAAATATGTGAAGAAATAAGACCATCCTTCAAAGTAATTTTACTTTGCCATTTACTTGTTGATTTAGCTTTCATTTTAGCTAGGTTCTCACTAACAAAAACTAAAGCAATTTCCTTTAAAGGTGTTAAATCTGCTCTAATAAAATTAAAAACTGACTTATTATCATGCAAAATATTCCCCATAAAACCTAAAGAACTTAAAATTGTTTGATATTGATTTAATTTAGCTTGTTGAGTTAAATCTCTTAATTCCTTAATCTCCATATCATCAATAAAATATTTAGTATCTAAAGAAATAGTATTATTCAAATCGTCATAATCAAAAAAAGCTTTAATAACAAACTCTTTCAAAGGGTTTTCCTTTTTAAAAACTTCAGATACTCTAGCCTTATTTGCAATAACAGGGTAGACCTTATTCAAAAAATCTTCTTTAATAAATTGAGTATTAAAGTCTTTATTCAATAAAAGAAATTGATGTATTTTTTTACTCTTATCATCTAGATAATTTATTTTAATCATCTTACCTAAATCTTTACTAACTATAAAAGGAACATTATCAAAGTTTAAAAAATAAACATTTTTAAGTTCAGCTAAACTAGATTTTAAAAGCCCCTTTTCATCAACAATTAATTCAGCCACTATTTCTTCTCTTGCAAAAGCATAAGGATATGAAACATAACTATTAACTAAATGAAAATGACATTCGGGGCAAAGAGAATATAAATCAATTAAAAAAGCAGGTCTAACATCACTATATTTATTATCAAAATAAATCTTAACCAACTTAATTATATTTTGAGCAGTTACAGAAAAGTTTTCTAAAGTATGATTAAAAGATAAAGTTTTACCATAACTAAACTCAAGTTGGTTTTCAACCCTTTCTAAAAACTCTTTAATACTCTTAACAATAAACATTTTACTATTACCAACTTTAAGTCTTAAACCTATACTCTTTATTTTAGAAGGAACATTACTATCTTCAAAGAAAGTTAATTCAGGTTCAATTTCCATCTTTTGACTAAGTAAAACTTTAGTAGAATTAATAATTTCATAAAAATCATTAAATAATATTTCTGTTTTTTCTCTAGAATCTTTTTCCTTTTGAGCTATTCTTAAAGGCTCATATTCTTGAAGATAATTATCATATATAGTGTTTTTTTCTAAACTATCTTTTAAATAACTATTTTCCAAATAAAACTCTTCTTCAATAATTTGTTTATAATCAGCTTTATAATACCAAGAATCATTATTAGAATAAGCATTACCTGAAACTAAAAGACCATTATTATAAACCCCAACAATTAAATCACCATTTTTCTTTTCTAAAAAAAGACGAACCACATCATAGTTTTTATCAATTTCCAAAAACCACTTTTTAAAAAGAGCCTTCCCTATTTTCCCATTAAATCTTTTAACAAAAGGTAAATGATAATTAGTAAAATCAATAATAGAATCTGTTAAAAGTCCCGAGCTAATTAATTGATAATATTTTTTATCATTGTTTCTAAAAGAAGAAAAGTCAAAAACAAAACCTAACAAAGCATAAGCATTTAATAATTCTTTTAAAGAATATAAAGATTTATCACTATGATTATTTATTTCTTTAAATAGAAACTTTTTAAACATCTCAAAATAATTTTCTTTATAATAATCAAAATTATCAACTAGTAACTCAGGAGAAATAATATCAGAAAAACTCATATCAATTAAATTATTCAACTTATAGATTTCTAGATTTAAACTTGCAGAATAGTTCTTATTAAATAAAGTTTGAGCTAAAAGTAAATCATCTTTCAAAGAATGCTCATTATCAAGAGCTAATAAGTTATGAAGATTAGGTTGATTAACAAAATCAAGTATTCTCTTGATAATCAGATTATCATTATAAAAAGGTTGAAAATTAGCTTTATTTAAAACATTAAGACAATTAAGAACTTTATCATAAGCTTTTGTTTCTTTAAAGAAATCAAAAACCAATTCAATATAATAAGGATTTTTAACATTCTCTAAATGTCCCATAACAAAAGAAATATCAGCAGTGTTACTTAAATATAAAATATTCTTAATAATAACATTTAAAGAGTTTTTCTTATAATTTGTTTGAATAAGATAATAAAAAACAGCATCTAAATATTCAAAATCACCCTTAAATAAATAATGATGTTCCTTAAAATCATAACTAGCCTTGATTAAACGAGCAAAAAAATCAAGATAAAAATTATCAGAATAATTAAAAGAAAATATCTTTTCTAAACTTGTTTGGAAAGTAGAATCACTTTTATTATCAAAAAATATAGAGAAGTCAAGTCGGTTTAAAAACTCTAAATAATAATATTCAAAATCAGCATTATATTGAATTACTAATTGCTGAAACGAACTTAAATATAAAGGCAACAAAGAAACTATTTTAGTATTAGATAAATATCTATTTCTACTTATATCTTCATATAATCTAGATAACTTCTCTCTAAAGATTTTATCAGTAACCTTTTTAATATTCTCTTCTTCAATTTTATCATTTTTATATTTAATTAAAAGAGCTACACTATGTTGACAATTTCCTTGATAACAATTACAGTTACAAAAATACTCTCTATTACTATTATTGATTTGAACTTTATATAATTCGTCTACCTCACCTTGCAAATAATAAGGTGAAACATAATTTATTTTTACTTTATCAAGAAGTTTTTTTGCCTCATTAAAGACATTCTCATTAACACCCTCTTTAAATATTTTTAAACTGTATAATAATTCCATAAACCATATTTTAACATATAAACATTAATAAACAACTTACAAATTCTTATTCAATTCAATTATTGTTTCATTAATTACTTTATTAAAATTATGACTATTACTATTAACATGGTCAACCATAAAAATAGGCATTGCTTCAAACCATTTACTAGTTTGGTCTATCTTCTTTATATATTCTCCGTTTAAAGAATCTGCCATAGTTATTAAAGACCAATTCGTGAACATCTTTAAACCAATAGCAAAAGTCTTTTGAGCTTGATTAATCCGAATTAAATCTAAATTACTTTCATCTTCTAATATTCTATTATATTCACTTTCAATACAAGAAAACATTTCTTTATTGTCCATCTTATCATGCCATTTAGAAATTGTAGTCTCGTTTCTTTGATAATAATAGGGATGTTCAGCATTCTGTTCTTGATTATAAAACAATAAGACCGCTCCACTTTTACTTTTATTAGAAGTAACATCTTTATAAGTTAAATCTTTAATAGGAACACTTACATCATAAGTTACAAAATCAAAAATGTTTTTATCATTTACTTTAACATTACTTAAATAATCAATAAAATCTACAATATTTAAAGTATTTAAATGTATTTCTTGAAAATCAAGAATAACAACCTCCCCATTATTACTATGCAAAAACTCAATAATAGGTCTTAAATAATTTTCTAATTTATCACTGATATAAGCATGTGTCGTCTGCCATTCACTTTTATGATAAGAAGCTCTAATATCAAAATATCTAACTCCTGCTTTAAGCATAGCTGTACTACCAATATTTTGAGCTTTTGCCATTCTAGTTATTAAACCTCTAATGAAATAAGAAGGCCATTCATTAGTAATACCAGGTTCAGCATTTTCATCATTAGCTGAGAAAAGATTTAATTTATCAGTAAAAGCATCATGAGCTCCTAACATTTTAATATCAACAATTCTAGCTTCAACATTACTAACAGATTCATTAATAATATTAGTATAATCAGCATTAAACTTACTAGAACCGAAAGAAAAAGGTAACTCTAAAAAGATAACCATTAAGATAATAATGGTTAATAAACAATTAAGAATAACTTTTAATATTTTTTTCATTTTGTTTCTCTTTTCTTTAAATAATTTTGATAACTAGCTTCAATAAACTTTGAAAATAAAGGATGTTCTTTGGTAGGACGAGATTTGAATTCAGGATGGGATTGAACACCTAAAAAGAAAGGATGATTAGCCAACTCAACTATTTCAGCAATTCTACCTTCATCACTTGTTCCTGAAATAATTAAACCTCCCTCCATAAATTGTTTTTGATAGTTAGGGTTAAGCCCGTAGCGGTGACGGTATCTTTCATTAGCAATTAAAGAATTATAAGCTCTAGAAGCCAAAGTATTATTCACAATGTTTATTTCTTTTTCACCAATTCTCATTTTCTTGGCAAATAAATAAGTAATAACATCTTGAGAACTATTTTTATCTATTTCAGTTGAAGTAGCTTCTTTAATATTTAAAATATTTCTAGCATATTCTAATAAAACCATTTGCATACCTAAACAAATACCAAAAAAAGGTACCTTATTAACTCTAGCATACCTAACAGCCTCTATCATACCTAACATACCTCTTGGACCAAAGCCACCAGGAACAATAATACCATCTAAATCTTTTAAATATGTATGACTAGTTTCTGGAGATAATACCTCTGAAGAAATCCAATTAATTCTTATCTTACAACCATATTTATAACCTGCATGTTTTAAAGCTTCAACTACTGATAAATAAGAATCATGCAAAGCAATATACTTACCAACCAAACCAATAGTAATTGTACAATTTCTATTATGAATAACATCTAATAAGTTTTGCCAAATAGAAAAATCTAATTTAGTATGCGTTATATTTAATTGTTTTAAAACCTTTTGATCTAATTTTTGACTTAACAAAGCAGATGGAACTTCATAAATGTTTTTAACATCTTTGGTGACAAAGACACAGTCCATATCAACATCACAAAAACTAGAAATCTTACTTCTTATTTCATCATCAACATCCATATTAGTTCTTAAAACTAAAACATCTGGTTGAATACCTAAAGACCTTAATTCTTTAACAGAATGCTGAGTAGGTTTAGTTTTAAGCTCTCCCGAAGCTTCAACAAAAGGTAATAAAGTTACATGAATAAACAAAGTATTCTCTCTTCCTTTTTCTCTTCTTAATTGTCTAATAGCATCTAAAAAAGGTAAAGATTCAATATCACCAACAGTACCCCCTATTTCTACAATAACAATATCTTCTGTCGGAGTTAATATCTCTTGTTTAATCTCATTTGTCACATGTGGAATTATTTGAATAGTTGCTCCATTATATAAACCTTGTCTCTCTTTATTAATAATAGACTGATAAATCTTTCCTGTGGTTAAAGAAGATATTTTAGTTAATTCAACATCAATAAATCTTTCATAATGCCCTAAATCTAAATCTGTTTCTCCTCCATCTTTAGTAACAAAAACTTCACCATGTTGAATAGGAGACATATTAGAAGTATCAACATTTAAATATGGATCACATTTCAAAACAAAAACAGATAAACCATGTGATTTTAAAAGTCTACCTAAAGAAGCAGCTGTAATGCCTTTTCCTAAACCCGAAATAACACCCCCTGTAACAAATATATACTTGCTCATAAACCTCCAACCTATATTATTATACTAAAATAATAATTTGTTTGCTCTTTAAAATTAAAAACTACTACATTAAAAATTAACTGTTCACTATTCATGAGCCAGACTACTAGAAAAGATTATCTTATAAACATCAATATTGTTTTTATTATTAAACTATTGGAGTAATGTAATCTGAGATAAGGGGCATAAAAACTGTTTGATAGTCACAACTATATTTATAATGTCTAAGCAACTTTGAATTAGCATCATATTCATTAACACGGTATGGTTCAAATTTTAGATATCTGTTACTTTTTCTTACTATAAAATAATATTCAGACATACATTTACATTCACTATATTGGTATTTATAATTTATCTTTCTTAAATCTAAAAGAAAATTATCTTTTTCTGTTCCATCAATTTCTTTTGTTAATTCATAATAGTAAAACTCTATTTTTTCAATTTCACTAGACTTAAAGACAAAGTTTTTAATAGATGAACAACCATTTAAAAGAAGACAAGTGCCCATCAGCATTAAAATCATAGTTTTATATTTTTTCATATATTGCTCTTTATGTAAAAACTAAACACCCCTACCATAAAAACTGTCGGCAAACCACCAAATACCAATAGATATTATTAATAATAAAAGAGTTAAATAATAAAGAGTAGTAAATATTACTTTGGTTGACTTTTTTTCACTTTTTATCTTAATCATTAAAAATATAAATGAAAGTATGCTTAAAATAACCCCTGTAGATATTTTATATTCATAGCCATGCCACCGACTATTAATTGAGCCAAAAATAAGTGGACTTATTAAAAAAATAAATAAAAAATGCAGTAAAACAACAACAGATAACAATATTATATTAGCTTTTTGACGCGGTTTCATCGTTTCTTCAACTTTTTCCATATTATTTACCTCCTTTGTTCCTCCAATTATACTCTTATTTATAAAAGTAAAGATAATTATTTACCATGGCATGGTTATTTCAGTTCCCTTTGGTTCTTCCCAAAGGTTTCTCCAAAAAAACTCAAAAGTAGTATTCTTCCTATGAATGAATAAACTTCTAACTCCATAACCTTTGGCAGTTTCAAGTAGAAATAAAGGAGAAGATGTTAATTCTTCATAACTATCAACCGAGACAATTCCAATGGTTATTTCTACAGCAGTGTTTTTTTCTAATTCCAGTGTCCTTGGGTCAAGTTTCCAGATAGATTTTATTTTATAAAGAAGAGGTGAATAGTTCAAATCTAATTCACCATTCTCTCGGAAATCTTCTAACTTCCCCGAATAAATCACTTTATCATTCATAACAATTTGATAACCAAATAAGTTCCAAGGGTCAGTATCTGTTACCATATCATTATTCGTATTAAAAACAAGTTCATTATCTATTAAAGAAAAATAACATGCATGACCAAAATATAAGGAAATGTCTATTTCTTTTTTGGTTGATTTTGCAGTTTCATATGCAACAAACATAGCAGGAGTTCCCATCGGTTTTGAACTAATTTCAAAGCCTATTTTAACTGTATTTGAACAAGAAGAAAGTAAGAAAATTGAACTTAGTAATAAATGTAATAAAATTGTTTTTCTCATTTCCCTCTATATGATTTTATTTTACCATATACAACTATACTTTTGATAATAATCTAAAAAAGTATCTAAATAAATACAAAATGTTATAATTTTTAAGCAATGAAAGAAAATTGGTTTGAAGTAATACACGAAGATAAAAAAAGTAAAGCCCGAGTAGGTGTCTTACATACTTTACACGGTGATGTCTTTACACCTGTTTTTATGCCTGTTGGTACTCAAGGAACAGTTAAATATTTATCTAATGAAGAATTAAAAGCCATAGGTAGTCAAATCATTTTAAGTAATACTTATCATTTATGGTTAAGACCAGGTGAAAATGTTATAGAAAATGCAGGTGGTTTACAAAAGTTTACTAACTATAATGCCCCTATGTTAACAGATTCTGGAGGCTTTCAAGTGTTTTCTTTAGCCTCTACTAGAAAAATAAATGAAGAAGGTGTTACTTTTAAAAATCATTTAAATGGTGATTTATTATTCTTATCACCTGAAAAATCAATTCAAATACAAAACAAATTAGGGGCAGATATTATTATGAGTTTTGATGAATGCCCCGCTTACCCTAGTGAATATGATTATCTCAAAAACTCTGTTGAAAGAACAGTCCGCTGGGCTAAAAGAGGAAAAGAAGTTCACCAAAGAGAAGACCAAGCTTTATTTGGTATTGTTCAAGGAGCAGACAAAGAAGAATTAAGAAAATATTCAGCTGAAGAATTAGTTAAAATAGGTTTTGATGGTTATTCCATAGGTGGTACTTCAGTCGGAGAAGACAAAGAAACAATGAAAAAAATGGTAGATTACTCTGTTAAATATCTTCCTAAAAATAAACCGATATATCAAATGGGAATAGGTTCTTATGATGCTATATTTGAAGGAGTTTTAAGAGGTGTTGATATGTTTGACTGTGTTCTTCCAACTCGTATTGCTAGACATGGAGCTTTAATGACTAGTCAAGGAAGAATAAATATTAGAGATAAACAATATGAATATGATTTATCACCCCTTGACCCAGAATGTAATTGTGAAACATGCCGTAATTATACTCGCTCCTATTTAAGACATTTATATCGAGTTGATGAAGGCTTAGGCAAAAGACTTCTATCACTTCATAATTTAAGGTTCTTATTAAAACTAACCGAAGATATGCGAAAAGCTATTTTAGAAGATAGATTTATTGAGTTTAAAGAAGAGTTTTTTAATAAATATAATTTAAACAAAATTAATCCGAAAGGTTTTTAAAATGAAATTAACAGATTTTGATTATTATCTACCTGAAAAACTAATTGCTCAAACCCCTTTAGAAAAAAGAGATGCCTCGCGTTTAATGGTTATAGATAGAGAAAAACAAACTTATAAACATGATACTTTTGAAAACATTGTTAATTATTTAAAGGAAGGAGATGTCCTCGTTAGAAACAATACTAAAGTAATGCCTTCTCGTATCTATGCTCAAAAAGCTATAACAGGTGCCCATGTTGAACTCTTAATATTAAAAATAGAAAATGATATTGTTAAATGTTTAGTGGGTAATGCTAGAACTGTCAAAGTCGGGACTGAACTTCTTATCTCTGATAAATTAAAAGCCATATGTTTAGAAAAACAAGAAGACGGTATTAGAGTTTTTAAGTTTATCTTTGTTGGAATATTATTAGAAATATTAGCCGAAGTAGGAACAATGCCTCTACCTCCTTATATTCATAAAAGTTTAAAAGACCAAAACAGATACCAAACCATCTATGCCAAAGAATTAGGTTCAGCCGCTGCTCCAACAGCTGGGCTACATTTTACTGATACTCTCTTTCAAAAACTAAAAGAAAAAGGAATAATAGTTGTTGATATAACTTTACATGTTGGTTTAGGAACTTTTAAATCTGTGAAAGACGACAACATTTTAAATCATCATATGCATAGTGAAGCTTATTATATTGCTCAAGATACTGCTGATATTCTTAATAAAGCAATAGAAGATAAAAGAAGAATAATTGCTGTTGGAACTACTTCATGCCGTACGCTTGAAACTGAATTAAATAAAAATACTACCTTTAAAGAAATAAGTGATAACTCAGAAATATTTATCTATCCCGGTTATCAATTTAAAGCGATAAACGGTTTAATAACAAACTTTCATTTACCAAAATCAACTCTAATAATGTTAGTATCTGCTTTTACTAATTTAGATTTTATTAAAGAATGTTACCAAGAAGCCATTAAAGAAAATTATAGATTTTTCTCTTTTGGTGATGCTATGCTTATCTTATGAAACCTCAAAATTATTATCAACAAATGCTTAAAACATTTAAAGAAGTTTCTCTATTAGAAAAGAAACCCTCTTTATTATTACACTCTTGTTGTGCTCCTTGTAACTGTTATGTTATGGCAATATTAATTAAATATTTTGAAATAACTTTATATTTTAATAATAGTAATATTTATGAAAAAGAGGAATATGAAAAAAGATTAGAAGAATTAGAAAGGTATTTATCTTTTTTTAATAAAGAAAATCAAAGTAATATTAAAATGATTATTGAACCTTATGAACCTTTAATCTTTGATACTTATCTCAACCCTTTAAAAGAAGAAAAAGAAGGAGCTAAAAGATGTTATGTTTGTTACTATAAAAGATTAGAACAAAATAGAAATTATGCTTTAAAGAACAACTTTGCTTACTTTACAACTGTTATGAGTATTAGTAGAAGAAAGAACAATACCTATTTAAATGAAATTGGAACTATTTTAGAAACTAAAGAATTAAACTTTCTCTTAGCTGACTTTAAAAAAGACGGAGGACAAGAAAAAGGTATAGAAATAAGTAAACAATTTAAAATGTACCGTCAAACCTTTTGTGGTTGTAAATATTCTAAAAAGTATTAATCTTTTTTATCTTCAATAACAACTTCTTCTTTACCGTCTAAACTATCAAGATTTTTCTTAATATCTAAATCTTTATTTTTAAACCATAATAATAAAGTATTATATTCTTCTTCATTAAACTCTCTTTTAGGAATGATAATACCTTGTTGAGGAGCAACTAATAAAACAATAAGCCCCGCTTTAATAATTATTTTATAAAGTTCAAGATACTTTAATTCAACAACACCATTTTCATTTATTTGTTTAACACTATGTTCTCCAAACTCTAATTCAATATTTTGAGAAACATCTAGATTTCTTTTATAGGCTCTTTTAGTACCAATAAAAGTTAATAAACCAATATAAATTAAAATAAAAACATAACCGATAACAAAATATAATAAAGCTTCTAAAATAAAAGGACCTGTAAATAAAACCTCACTATCTTTATGCCGAGAAAAAGTAATAAAAAAGGCTAATAATAAAACTAAAACAAAATAAATAATTAATTGAACCAAAACTCTGGTAAATAAAAAGTTATATTTAATGTAATCCTTTAAAGTCAAACTATATTTCTTGTTCATTTAGAACCTCCTTATTAATATATTTATCTATGGCTTTGCCAACTCCGTTTTCATTATTACTCTCCGTAATATAATTTGCTATTTGCAAAAGAGCAGGAGAAGCGTTTCTCATAGCAACTTTAATTTTAGCATATTTTAACATAGAAATATCATTTTCTTCATCTCCAATAGCCATAACATTAAAATAATCATAACCTAAATATTCACTTAAAGCTTTTAAAGCACTACCTTTGTTTATATCTTTAGGAAGTATCTCTAAAAAATGAGGAGCTGAAAAAGTTATATTGTATCTTTTCAAAAGACTTTCAGGTAATGATTTCTTTAAAGGTAATAATTTATCAGGTGTATCAGAATACATAAACTTACTAATTTTACTATTATTATCTAATTTCTCGTATGGCATTTTAATAACTTTCAAACCATTATAAATAGTCTCCAATTTAGAATAATCATTATGAAACTCGGTATAACAAATATCACCAACATATAATTGAGTATGTATTTTATGTTTGTCAGCTATCTCTTTTAAAACTAAAACTTCACTTAATTTTAAAAACTCTTCTTCTATAACTAAACCTTCAGCATTATTAACAATTCTACTCCCATTTAAACAAATAGCATAATTATCTTCATTTAAAATATTCAAATCTTTTAAATAAGGAACAATACCAGAATATGGTCTCCCTGTCGCGATAACTATTTTAACAGTCTCACTCGCTTTTTTAAGACTATTTATAGTTTCAACTAATAACTTTCTATCATCGGTTAATAAAGTTCCATCAATATCAATTCCCACCACTTTTATTGGAGCATTTTTAGTTTTAGAAGTAACATAAACATCATACAAAATAAAAGCAAGACAAAATATCACTATACTAACAACAATAAAGATAGCACAATTAGCAAAGAATTGAGCAGGTAAAAGAAGAATAACCTCATCTAAAGAAGGGTCAAAAATCCAATTATCTTGACCTGGAAAAAAGATATGGTGAAAGACTTCAAAGCCTGTATCAAAGTTAAATAAAACCATTATTCCCACAAAAAGAGCTAAAACAATTAAAGAACAACCCACATATAAATAAGGAGTTCTTTTATTAAACTTATAAAAAGAAATATATTTATTTTGTTTTAAAAAGATTTGAATAATTATAATAAAACCACTAGTAATAATTAAAGCAAAAATATCTAATAAGAAAAGATTTTTAACATCTACAAAATGTAAAGCTCCCTCTTCACTAGATGCTAAAGGGACAACATTATATTCCCCTAAACCTATTAAATAATTCATTAAAGAATCAAAAACTTTTTTAATTTCTGGTATTTGTAAAGTTCTATACAAACTAGGAATAGTCATTTTATTTATGGCTAAAGCTTCAATTTGCCAATAATAAAAAGGTCTAAACAAAATAGGTAAAGCAATTGAAAAACTAATAATAAAAACTATCAAAATTAAAATATAAAAGATAGTAAATGATTTACTCCTTTTCATACATTAAACTTAAAGAAAACAATATCACCATCTTGCATAATATATGTCTTCCCCTCTTGTCTATATTTACCAGCTAATTTAATAGAAGCTTCACTTTGATATACAACAAAATCTTCATATTTATAAACTTCTGCTTTAATAAAACCTCTTTGAAAATCTGTATGAATAATCCCTGCACATTCTGGAGCAGTCATACCCTTTTTAAAAGTCCATGCCCGGCATTCATCTTTGCCACTTGTAAAGAAAGTTTGTAAATCTAACAATTTATAAGTCTCCTTAATCAAAACATCTAAACCACTTTCTAATAAACCATAATCATTTAAAAAAAGTTGCTTATCTTCATCTAATTCCGCTAATTCAGCTTCAATTTGAGCATTAATAGGAACAACTAAACAATTTTCATTCTTGCCTAATTCTACTAATTTAGCATATTCTGGATTAGATAAAGGGTCTTTTAAATCCTTTTCTGAAATATTACCCACATAAATAACAGGTTTAGCAGTTAGTAAAGAAAAACTCTTAATCAAAGCTTTTTGTTCAACACTACAAGGAAAAGTTCTAATAGTTTTAACTTGATTTAAGTGTTCTAATAAAGGTTTTAATAAGTTGTATTCTAATAAAGCATCTTTATCTTTATTAACTTGAGCTTTTTTTTCAACCTTTTGAATTCTTTTTTCAACCGTTTCAATATCTGCAAAAATAAGTTCTGAAGTAATAGTATCAACATCTCTTAAAGCATCAACACTACCTTCAACATGAACTATTTCACTATTATCAAAACATCTAACAACTTCAATAATAGCATCAGTCTCTCTAATATTAGCTAAAAACTGATTACCTAATCCTTCGCCTTGACTAGCCCCTTTAATTAAACCTGCTATATCAATAAACTCAATAGTTGCATTTACTTTTTTTAATGGTTTATAAAAATTAGTTAATTCATCTAATCTATAATCTGCGACATTAACAATACCAGAGTTGGCTTTAATAGTGGCAAAAGGATAATTACTTGCCTCAACTTTAGAGTTTGTTATTGCATTAAATAATGTTGATTTGCCAACATTAGGTAATCCGACAATACCTGCTGTTAATCCCATATTAATCTCCTAATATATACATGTTCCCTAGAATATATACATTTTATCCTTTCTTGGTAATATTGCTCAGTGCTAGGGCACAGTAAACAAAGTATAATTTATTTGTAGTAAAATCACAGACTAGT
>JAISJY010000024.1 GCA_031261365.1 Caryophanales bacterium
TAATTTCTTGAATGAAATGAATAATGCTTTAGTTTTAGATAAACAAGTTGTCATAGCTAAAAAGGTTTGTAAAAATTGGGAAAGTGTTAATAAGAAAGATAAGAAATTAATTACCAATATGTCTGGTTTAACTTTTGTTTATATAGATGCTTTAGGTAATAAATACCGAAGCAAAAAGAATATTCCTGTTTCTATTACAGGGACCGGATTAATGGTTAGAAATGATTTAATTAAAGAAATTAAAGGATGGCCTTATAAGACCTTAACAGAAGATTTTGAATTAGTGATGTCTTGTATTATTAATAAATATACTTCAACTTATTATGAACATGCGGTTGTTTATTGTGAGGAACCGACTACCCATCATGAGACTGTTAAAAGAAGAGTTAGATGGTTATCGGGTTATGCTCAAGTTAATAAAAAATACCGAAAGGATGTTATTAAAACAACTTTCCCTTTTAAGTTTTCTTTAATAGGATTTGATTTTTTATATAGTTTATTGCCTGTTTATTTCTTTTTTGGTTTATCAGGAGTTTTAGTTATTTTAGGTTTATTGTATTCTTTATATGGGCATTACCATAATATAGATATTTCTTTATATGTAAATGGTTCTTTAAATATTCTTTTAATAGTTTATTTAGTTTTAGTTTTTTATACTTTAATTGGGTTAATAGCTGAAAGAAAAAGTATTAAATTAAACTTTTGGGACAAGATTTTAGTTTTATTATTTAATCCTTTCTTTATGGCAGAATATTTGTTTATTATCATTTTGGCTTTTATGAATAAGACAAATCAAAATTGGGTTTTAACAAAAAGAGAAGAGGTAAATTATAATTTAAATAATCATAACGGGGAGAGTAATAAGGAGAGGGCTTTAAGATTAATGCATGAATATGAATTAGAAGGAAAGTTTAATGAACATGTTTATCCAATTGACCCTCAGAGTTTTGAAGAAGTAAAAGCGGATTATGAATATCATAATAGACATCAAATAAGAATATTTTTAGTGAGGTTTATAGCATTTATAGTTTCTTTTATTATTTCAAAGTTTATTTTTAGAACTAAAGTAAAAGGTTTAGAGAACTTAAAAAATATTAAAGGTTGTATTCTTATTTCAAATCATATAGACCATTTAGATTCATTACCTATTAGATATTATTTAAGAAAGAAATTATATATATTATCGGGGCAATTTAATAATAAAAAAGGTCTTTTAGGTTTCTTATTAAAGAATAGTGGTTGTTTACCTTTATCTAATAATATTGTTTCTATGAAAAACTTAAATAAAGAAATAAGTAATCTTTTAAAGAAAAAGAATAATGCTTTACTAATATGTCCAGAGGGAAGTGAATGGCCTCATTATCGGAAACCCCGTCCTTTTCATTCTGGGGCATTTCATTATGCGGTTAAGAATAATGTCCCTATAGTGCCTTTGTTTTATACTTTTAAGAAAACTATTTTTGGTTATAAACATTATTTAAACATCTTAAAACCTATTGAAGTTCCAAGTGATATAATTGGAAGGGAAGCTCAAATCATGATGCAAGAGAAAGCTTATTCAGCTTTTGTTCAAACTTATGAAGGGTTTTATGAAGGAGTAAAATTAATATGAGAATTAAAAATAAACAACACAATTCAAGTTCTTGTTTTGTTTGTGGTTTAAAAAATAAAAAAGGTTTACATACGAGGTTTTTTGAATTAGAAAACGGCTTAGTTTTTGCAACTATTAATTTAGCAAATGATTATAATTCTTATCAAGGAAGAACGCATGGAGGCATTATTTCAGCTTTATTAGATGAAACTATTGGAAGAGCGATTTCAATTATTGAGCCTAATACTTTTGGAGTAACAACTACTTTAATAGTTAAATATAAAGCACCTACACCTTTAAAGGAAACCTTAATTTGTTTAGGAAAGATAATTAGTAATAATAGATTTGTTTTTGAAGGTATTGGAAAAATAATAAAATTAGATGGGACTGTGGTAGCAAGTGCCGTGGCTAAATATTTTAAAATGGATGTAGAAAAGATAAATAATGGACCTTTACCACATCAGGAATGGTTTATAGAAGAAGGGGAGTTACCTAATATAAATGGTCTTGAACATTTATTAGTATTAGAGGATGTATGAAAGAATTATTAATTGTTGTTGATTATCAAGTTGATTTTGTTAATGGTAGTTTAGGCTTTAAAGGAGCCGAATTATTAGAAGAGGGAATAGTTAATAAAATAAGAGAGGCAAGAAAGAAAAAGACAGAAGTTTGTTTTACTTTTGATACTCATTATGAGAACTATTTAGAAACTAATGAAGGAAAGAAATTACCGATTAAACATTGTTTAAAAGGGAGTGAAGGTTTTGAATTATATGGAAAAGTAAAAGAACAATTAAAAGAAAGTGATGTTGTTTTTTATAAAGAAACTTTTGGTTCTTTGGCTTTGGCAAATTATCTTCAAAAAGGACAATATACTAAAATAGAAATAGTTGGTTTAGTGACTAATATTTGTATATTATCTAATGCTATTTTAGCTAAATCAGCTCTTCCAGAAGCGGAGATTATTGTTATTAAGTCTTTGGTTGGAACTTTTGATAAGAAATTAGAGGAAGAAACCTTTGATTTATTAAAATCAGTACATATTGAAATTAGTGAATGAAAAAGGGTTGCATAAAAATAAAAGTATCATATAATATTAATTCGTAGGAGTGAAAAATGGAATTATTTAATAAAGAAAACGAAGTTAGAGTACCAAAGAAAAAAAGTAAAGTTGATGTTAAAAAAGTTACTTTAATTGTTGTTTGGTCATTAGTATATGCTGTTTTGGCAGGTTTAGTAGTATTTTCAATTGTTTATGGTATTGGTTATGCTTTATTAGATAGAAATAATACAGGTGAAGGTTTAAAATGGGTCATAGATATTAGAGCAGGTTTTAATGCTTGGAGAGGTGAAAAAGACTTTGTTGATATTTCTACTTTTGTGACTGTTTTTATTATATTAAGTACCGGCATTTTAGTTGGTGTCATTTTGGCTCATGATAATTATTTAAGAAATAAGAAGAGAAAATCATTATTAACTAGATAAGCCTCTTAGTTGGGGCTTTTTTTATTATGTAGGAAATTGTATTTATTATTTTCAAATGTGTCGGCATTGCAGACATAATTGGGGAGAACTCCATAGGCTTGTTTTTGCTGTTGATTATAATTCATTAAAAAATATAAAAGAATTGATATTTTGGTTTTTCATTTAACAAGTATAAAATAAACCGACATTTAAACTGACATAATGTGGTATAAAAATGTCGGTTTAAAACTTAATTCAAAAGAACAAGCAGTTTTAAAAATAATTAATTGGAGTATTCTATATTTTCTTATTATAAAGTAATTGATATTTTGGTTTTATTATGTTAACATAATTATATTACGGAGGAGATTCCATGAAAAAAATAATTAGTGGTTTATTAGTGTTGACAGGGCTTATTAGTTTAACTAGTTGCTCAAATAAAAGCGAAATTACTTATGAAGAAGCAGTTGATTTTTTAGAAGAAGCGAGTAAAAACCGTGATTATTGGTTGAAAACAGTTACTGAAAAAGTAACAGCTACTGAAAAAATAGATGGTAAAACAACTTTAGGAACTTCTTTAGGTCATATTGATTTTGATTATGAATATATGGATGTTAAAGATGGTCCTGACTTAGTAGTTATGGGACACGAAGATGGTGAGTACTATGTGATTTCTGAGGGAGAAAAACAATATTTTTCACAGTCTGTTTGGGCTCAAAGCTATGATGCAGCAGTTAGTATAATAACTTTGTTATTAGATGTTGTTACATTATTAGATGTTTCTGGAATAGGATTAAATGATTTAGTGGATGTTTTAATTGAGAGTTCTTTTACTTATTCTGGAACAACAGTTAAATATTATAAAGTTTCTAACAATTTAAGAATTGAGTTTGTTATTTTAGATATAGATGAATATGAAGGCTTCGAAAAAGCACAAATAGAAATTAATCCTCAAGGTTTTTTAAGTAAAGTAAATCAACAAGTTCATTATTATAAAGGTGAGGAAATTGATGGTTCTAAACATGATGTTGATGAAAAAGATGAAGTTAAAACTGTCTATACTTATAATAAAGAAATCAAAAGAATAACTAAAGCTTAATAGTTTCAAAAACAACTAACATTTACCTATTTGTCTCTTCTTTTAAAAAATCATTATCTATGATATACTAGATGTGTGAAGAAAAATATATTAAGAAGAATATTAACATATTTACTTGGCTTAACATTCTTAATTAGACTTTTATTTGATAAACCTAATTACTTTTCTAATATTGGTTTAAATGGTAATGTTTTAAATGTTTTTCTTTATTTAAGTATTACTTTATATGTTACCTCTTTCTTAATGTTATTTCTTTTTGATTTTTATAAAACGAGATTTAATGATTATTTATTAACTTATTTTGTTTTACCAAGTTTAATAATTTATCTTTCTTTTTCATTTGCAATTATTCCTATTTTCACTAGTGGTCTTTTATATTTGCTTTTATATATTTTAGAAATAGTTTTATTTACTTTATTACTAACTTTTAATTTAATAAGAATATTTAAAAATAAAACTTTAAAGAAATTAGATAAAAATAGTATTATTTGGCTTATTATAATTATTGTTGTTTGCTTATTAGTTAATACTCAACCTTATGTACCTCAAGCTGTTTTTGGTAAAGGTAATCAAGTTAATTTATTAAAAGATTTTAAGTTTGTTCACCGTTTATTAATTTATGGTTCTTTATTATTACCTATTTTCATTTATTTAGCCATTAAAGATAAGTCTATAGTTAGTAAAAGATTAGCTTTAATTTATATGACTTTAGCTTGTACCCTTTCTTATTCAAGTGTTTATACTTTAGGAGAGTTATTTACAAATATCGCTTCTTGGCCTTTCCATTTATGTAACACCGCTATGTATATTATTCCAATTTGTTTAACATATAAAGTAAATTGGTTATTTTATTTTACTTATTTTATAAATGTTTTAGGGGCTTTTTTAGCTATATTATTACCTAGTTATGATGCTGTTTATTTAACTGA
>JAISJY010000082.1 GCA_031261365.1 Caryophanales bacterium
AATAAGTTTTCTTATGATGAGAATAACCCTTTAGGAACAACTATTTTAATTATTGATGAATTATCTATGGTTGATTTGACTTTGTTTTACCGTTTATTATTAGCAGGAAGATTTATTAAGAAACTTATTTTAATTGGAGACCATGAACAATTACCACCTATCTTACCTGGTGATATTTTAAAAGATTTTATTAATAGTAAAAAGTTACCTGTTATAACTTTAAATAGAATATTTAGACAAGAGGGAGATGGTAATATTATTCCTTTTACTTATGCTATTAGAAACTTTTGTCAAATAGATGTAGATTTATTTAATGGAAATGATTTATTATTTATTCCTAAACCACCTTTAGAAATTACAGGTGAGGTTGTGAATATTGTTGGTAAATTAGTAGATTTAGGTTTTAATTTTTATGATATTCAAATATTAGCTCCAATGTATGAGGGGAGTTCAGGTATTAATGAATTAAATAATAGAATACAAGAAAAGTTTAATCCTAAGAATAATAAATTAAAAGATGTTCAAATAGATAAATATATTTATCGTTTAGGAGATAAGATATTACAATTAAAAAATCAACCAGAAGATGAAATATATAATGGAGATATTGGAACATTAATTAAAATAGATAAAGAAGATGGACTTGTTTTAACTATTGATTTTGAAGGTAATGAGGTGGAAATTAAAGGAGATAAATTAGAGAATATTGCTTTGGCTTATGCTGTTTCTATTCATAAATCACAAGGCAGTGAATACCCTATTGTTATTGTTGTTATTTCTAAAGATAGTTACCATATGTTAAGGAAAGATTTAATTTATACGGCTTTTACTAGAGCTAAAATAAAATTAATAATTGTCGGAGACCTTCCTTTATTACAAAGAGCTGTTTCAAAGACTAATAAAGCTATTGAAAAGACTTTATTACCGAAGCGATTAAAGAATGCTTTTGAACTTTTGAACTAATATGAATGTTTATTCACTTTAATTTGACATTTATTTATTTTTATGTGTATAATATTATTTTAGAAAAAGTGTGTATTATTTCTAATATTTGTTACAATTAAAGGGAGGTTATTTATGAACTTATGGAAAGATTTTGATGAAAGAGATATTTTACCTGAAATGTTCACGGCTGTAGTGGAGATTTCAAAAGGTAGTCATTGTAAATATGAACTTGATAAAAGGACAGGGGCTATTAAGTTAGATAGAATATTATCTACTTCTACTCAATACCCTTCTAATTATGGTTTTATTCCTTTAACTTATGCTCAAGATAATGACCCTCTTGATGTTTTAATTTTATGTCAAGAGCCTCTTGTTCCTTTGAGTGAAGTTAAGTGTGTCCCTATTGGTGTTATAAATATGTTAGACCAAGGGGAAGTTGATGAGAAGATTATTGCTATTGCAATAGCTGACCCAATGTGGAATACTTATAATGAGGTTAGTCAATTACCACCTCATTATGTTAGAGAAACTAAACATTTCTTTGAAATATATAAAAATCTAGAAAATAAACAAACCATTGTTGAAGGTGTTAATGATAAAGTTAGTGCGATAAGGATTATAAGAGAATGTCTAGAAAGATACAAAAAAGTAATACTCAAAGAATAAACAACCCTATTTATTGGACCTCACATTCTATTTCTAGATTTGTCAAAGGTTTAGGGGCACTTGTTTTATTGTCAGTTTTAATATTAGCTTCATTTTCTTTTGCTATATTTGGTGAAGGTTTTGTTAGATGGATTGTAGTTGCTTTAATTGCTTTATTAGCTCTTTATGTTTTATATTCTTACTTTGCTATTTTTTATGTTTTAGAAGAAAAGGAATTAAAAATATTTTGCCGATGGAAGATTTATCATTTTCCTTATGTTGAAATAAGAAATGTCCAACCTGCTCAAAACTTAACGAGAAATCTATTGGGAAGTGGAGATAATTGTTTATTATGTGAAACTTCTAATTTAGAGTTTGTTATTACTCCATCTCGTTTTGAGGAGTTCTCTACTCTTTTACAAGTAAAGCGAAACCAAGCTAGAAATAAGTGATTGCCATTATTGCCGCGATGGCTGAGGAACTAGAATGTTTCTTAAGTCATATTCATATTTTAGAAAAAGAAGAAATTAATGGTTCTTTTATTTATCTTGCTGAATTAAATAAAATAAAGATTTTATTAGTAAAATGTGGTATTGGTAAAGTTGAGAGTGCGAGTTTAACAACTTATATAATTTGCAAATATCAACCTAAATATATCATAAATACCGGCACTTTTGGGACTTTAAGTTCCAAACTTAATTTATTTGATTTAGTAGTGGCTGATAATTTGTTATATCACGATGTTGATGTCACAGCTTTTGGTTATAGTTATGGACAAGTTCCTCAAAGGGATTTAGCTTTTAAAAGTAATAAAGATTTAGTTTCTTTAGCTCAAACAATTCAAAATGTTATAATTGGAGCTATTTTAAGTGGGGACCAATTTATTAGTAATAAGGAGCATATTTCTTTTATTCAAAAAACCCATTTTAAAGAGTACGATGTTTTAGGTGTTGATATGGAAAGTGCCTCTATTGCTCAGGTTTGTACTAATTTTAAAATACCTTTTATTATTATTAGAATTGTTTCTGATAATTTACATTTTAAGGGAGAACAAAAAGATTTTGCTATTATTGCTCAGAAATGTAGTATAATATCTTACGATTTTGTTAGACAATTTATAGAAAGAGAACGAAGAAATGATAAATAAAACTAGTAGTGCTTTTAAGCGAGTTGGAGCTTTCCTTGTAGATATAATTTTAGCTATTTTAATTGCAGTTGGGGTTAATTTTGTTTTAATGAAGCCTCTTTTTGATAGTGCCTTTAAAATGCCTGCTAAATTAGCCTTACAAGAAGAGAAGTTTTTGGAAATAGATAGTTATTATGAACAATATGATATTGCAACTTATGTGATAGCAGATATTAGAGGTCAAGGTGAGGAAACTTTTCCTGCTTTACATTATCAGTTTTTTAATATTGATAGTTTATATAATGCTGATGTTAATACTAGTTATACAACTTTAATTGCGGATGCTGATGTTAAAGCAGTTGTGGATGGTTTTTTTGAAAGAGGAGCAGGTTATTTTACAAGTGATGGTAAATTAGCTGAAGGTGTTACTTCTTTTTATGATTTAACTAAGAGAGAGGATTTTAAAACCTTTTTAGCTAGTGAAATTGCAGATTTTAAAACTCTTAAAATAAAAGATGATAAGACTTTTGTAGATTTTGCTCTTGAGAGTAAGTTTTTAATTAAGCCAAAATATATGAGAGAATCTGCTGAAGTTAGGTCTGAATATTATCTTTCACCTTTTTTAGTTATGAGTGATGCTGAACTTCAAGAAACAACAGAGTTTAAAGCTTTAGCTGAAGATGAAGGGTTTTTACAAGTTAGAGGCGATTATAATAAGGTTTCTAGTGAATTAGCAGCAATGCAGTTAGTGATGATAGGCTTTGATTTATTGATAGCCGAGTTTATTGTTTTCTTGTTACTAGCTTTAATTATTAAGCAACCAGTGACACCAGGCAAGTTATTATTTAGAATGAAAGTAATTGGTAAGGATGATGTTAAAGTTACTTACCCTCAAATAATTATTAGATTTATTGGTATCTTTTTATTTGAAACATATTCGGTTGTTATTATCTTTTCTATTATACCTTCACAATTATTCTTGGCATTATTAGGACCTTTTATTTCTTTAACAACTATGTGCTTTACTAAAAATCAACAGTCTTTACATGATTTATTAGCAAAAACAAAGGTGGTGGATTTAAAGAACTTACAAGAGTTTAATTCTGTTCAAGAAAGAGATCAATATTTAGAAGATATGACAGCTCAACTTCAAGAGAGCAGAGAACCAAGAAGAAGTCCAGAATTATTAGAAGAGTTAAATAATCAATATCAAAGAAAGAGTGTTAATAGAACTAATGAAAAAGAAGTAATTAGCGAACCACTTATAGAAAATAGCGAAGAAGAAACCAGAGAAGAAGATGACCAAAGCAAATAAAGTGACAGTTTCAAGTCTTGGTGTTTTAATTTCTTTTGCAAGCAACTTTTTCAGAGAATTAATTCTCTCAATATTTATAACTTGATTTTTATTTGCAAAGATATATAATGTTTATAGCAGATAATAATGGAGGATTGAAACTTTGTTAAATAAATTAAGATAAGAAAAAAGATAAAAAAGTAAAGTGTTTTCTACTTGTTAATTAAATTAATTATAATAAGCGATTATTATAAATTATATAAATAAAAAATGGAGAAGTAAATGGCAAATAATCTTGGTTTAAAAAGTTTGAAAATTAGGACGGAAGGTCTTAATAAGTGGTTTACTGATAATAAGGCTGGAAAAGTAGTTAAAGCGGTTAATGAGCTTAATGTTGAAATCCCAGCAGGTAAGTTAGTCGGTTTATTAGGTCCATCAGGGTGTGGTAAATCAACGACTTTATATTTGATTTCTGGTCTTCATAATCCAACCAGTGGCAAAATATATTTCGGTGAGGATGATGTTACTAAATTAACTCCTGAGTCACGAGAAATAGGGTTGGTATTTCAAAATTATGCTTTATACCCTCATATGTCAGTTCGAGGGAATATTAAGTTTCCTTTGGAGAGTATGCGGGAAAGTTATGTGGAGATTCAAAGACATAATTTAAGAGAAGAATACTTTTCTTATTTTGATTTAGATGTAGCGACAAGTAGTGATTTTAAAGAATATGTTAGAAGTATTAAAGAAATAGTTAATAATGTTGTTGAAGCAACTAGTAAAGATGTTGTCGGTATTAATGTTGCAGATAGAGACCAAAGGAGATATAGTTTATTTGTAGATACGGCTCCAACTAGTAATTTAATTTCTTTATACCCTGAATTAGAGGCTAAATATTTAGAAAAGTTAGAAGAGAAAATTAGTTCTCGTCTAGAACAATTTAGAACTATCTACCATCAAGAACCTTTAGAAAAGAGAAAATTAGAAAAAATTATTTCTTTCTATGTTAATACTCATTTAAAATTATTAAGGAAAAAGTTTAAGGCTTTAGATTTACCTTTAACTGATGAGGCGGTTCAGAAAGTTTTACAAACTGCTAAGTTAACTTATAAGCATTATATGTTTGCTGATGTTGATGAGGTGGCTAAATTAGTTGATATTTATGACCAATTAGATAAGAAACCTTCACAATTATCAGGAGGACAACAACAAAGAGTTGCTATTGCTAGAGCTTTAGTTAAGAAACCAAAAGTTTTATTACTTGATGAACCTTTATCAAATCTTGATGCTCGTTTGAGATTACAGACTAGAGAAGAAATAAGAAGAATACAAAGAGAAACGGGAATTACAACTGTTTTTGTGACTCATGACCAAGAAGAAGCAATGAGTATTTCTGATGAAATAATCTTAATGAACTTTGGGGAAGAACAACAAAAAGGTGTCCCTCAAGAAGTTTATGATAATCCGATTAATTTATTTGTGGCTAAGTTTTTAGGAACTCCACCAATTGGTTTATATGATGGTTTTATTAAAAATGGTAAAGTAGTTATTGGAGATGAAGTAATTCTTTCTTCTAAAGAAACAACTAAACAAATAAAAACATTTTTAGAAGCAAATGCTGAAAATATTGAAGTTTTGGAAGGTGGTAATCCAAAAGTAGTAGTCGGAATTAGACCTGAAGGCTATGTTCCAGATGAAAATGGTGTTTTAACAGTTGATATTGATTATGTTGAAACTGTTGGCAGAGACTTGACTCTTGTTTGTCATCATCAAAATGGAGTTAAAGCTAGTTTTAGAATTATTATAACTAGTAGTTTTGTTTTACCAAAAGATAGAAAAGTTAGATTTAATTTAGTAAATGAAAAAGTCTTTGTCTTTAATCCCAAAACTGGAGAAAGGATTATCTAATGTTAGAACATAAACGAGATGATCTAAAAGCTTGGCTCTATTTGTGTATTCCTATCGTGCTTATCGGTATTTTTACCTTTTACCCAATTGTCAATACAACTTTAATTGCTTTTGATCCTAATTATAATGAGGCTTTACAAAAATTAAGCGGAAGATTTAGCTTGGCTAATTTTGTTGATATTTTTAATTATTCTGCTTTTACTAAAGTTCTTTTGAATACTATTATTGTTGTTTTTGTTTCAGTTCCTTTGTCAACTGTCGTGGCTTTAGCCATAGCTATTGGTTTAAACTCTATTAAACCACTTCAGAAGATTTTTCAAACTATCTTTTTCTTACCTTATGTTACTAATACTATCGCGGTCGGAATGGTCTTTGCTGTTTTATTTTCTACTGATACGGGTTTAGTTAATGCAATTATTGGGGCTCAAGAAAATATAGAATGGTTAAATGTCTCAAACACTGATAACTATTTTATAAATATGCTGGTTCTTAATATTTATTTATTATGGAACAATTTAGCTTTCAAAGTTTTAGTCTTTTTAGGAGGTTTACAGAGTATTGGTAAACAATATTATGATGCGGCTAAAATTGATGGGGCTTCTTCAATGAAGATTAATTTAAGAATTACTTTACCACTTTTAGGACCACAAGTTATGTTTATCTTAGTGACTTCTTTTATTGGAGCCTTTAAGACTTATGATGTTATCGTGGCTTTATTTGGAAATAACTGGTCAATGACTAGAAATATGCAAACAATTGTTGGTTTTATATATTGGTGTATTGGCTCTGGTAATTTTGCTAAAGGAGCAGCTGCTTCAGTGGTCTTGCTAGTTATTATTCTAATCTTTACTGGACTTCAATTCTTAGTTAGCAAGAGAAGGGTACATTACTAATGGGAGAGACTAAATGAGAACAGAACTAACTGTTGATTCAAAATTAAGACAACAAAAGACAGCTAAAATACTTGGTACAACAGCGAATTATATCTTTTTAACTATCATGGCTCTTTTCATTATAATTCCTTTTTATTGGATGATAAATACTTCTTTGAAAAGTGGAATAGAGGCAGAGGCTTTTCCTCCTACTTTATATCCTTCAACAGGGGTTCATTTTGAAAACTTTTTTAATGCAATTTTCTTAGATTCAAATGGTGATGGTATTATTGATTCTAACTTTGCTGTTTATTTCTTAAACACTTTGGGAGTTGGCATTATTGAAACTATAATCGGTACGGTTTTAGTTATTT
>JAISJY010000187.1 GCA_031261365.1 Caryophanales bacterium
ATCAAGTTCGTTTACATTATGAAATACCAACAAGGGGTTTAATTGGTTTTTCAACGGCTTTTATGACAACAACTAAAGGTTATGGAATTATTAATCATACTTATAAAGAATACAAAGCCTTAACAGGTGGTAGTTATGGAGAAAGAGTTATGGGTGTTTTAGTTTCAATGGAAAATGGTAAGGCTAGTGCTTATGCTTTGAATGCTATTGAAGATAGAGGTATTCTTTTTATTGAACCGGGTGTTGATATTTATGAAGGTATGGTAGTCGGAGAGAATGCTTATAATTCTGATTTAGCAGTTAATCCTGTTAAAGAAAAACATTTAACCAATATGAGAGCAGCTGGAAAAGACCATACTTCTGTTTTAAAAAGACCCAAGAAGTTTTCTTTAGAGACAGCTTTAGATTATTTAAACTCTGATGAATTATTAGAAGTTACTCCTAAATCTTTTAGAATAAGAAAGAAGATTTTAAATATGAATGATCGGAAGAAAGCGGAGTTTAAGAGTAAAGTTTAGGTAAAAGTTTTATTCTTTGATATAGTTCTTTAATCGTTAAACTTTCTATATTTATTTCTTTATTTTCATTATTAATTAGATAATCTGTTACTAAAAGAGTTTTTAAATCTGAAGGTAAATCAGAAAAATCATCAGTAATATCATTGCCAATAAAAATACTTTCTTGAATATTTAAGTTTAATTTATTAATAATTTCTAAGAAGTATTCTTTTTTAGGTTTGCAGTAAGTAGAGTTTTCATAAGTAGAGATATAAGCATAATCTTTTTCTTTTATTCCTGCCCATTCTAATCTTTTGACTAGAGCAATTTTAGGAAAGAGAGGGTTAGTAGCAATTACAACTTTATAACCTTTTTTATTTAGTTCTTTAATGATTAAGCGAGGGTAAGGATTATTATCAACATCTTTTTTAATTAAATTATAATCATTTTCATAATAGTTAACAAAGGGTTCGGCTTGAAGATTAGGAAAGACTTTTTTCATATAATTCCAAAATAATGTTTCATTAGTTTGTTGTCCATTATTATTAAGTAAAATCATTAAGACTTTATAGATATGTTTTAAACCTTCTTCAGCCTTAATGTTTTCTTTTTCAAAGACTTTTCCTATTCCTTGATAATATAGTTTTAGAAACTTTTGATTATCTATCATTAAAAGTGATTGGTCTAACTCAAAGATGTAGTTTTTTATCATAATCCCCTTAATTATTATACAATATTATCATGAGTATTATAAGTAAATGTCTAGATTATACCTTTCAAGGATATGGAGTAGTTAAAGAAAATGAGAAAGTTATTTTTGTTCCTTATTTGTTATTAGATGAGGTAGCAGAGATAGAGGTAGCACCGAGTAAAAAGACTTATGCTTATGCTGAAATAATAAAAATCATTGAAGTATCTCCACATCGAGTAATACCTAGTTGCCCTGTTTTCTCTTTTTGTGGTTCTTGTAATCTTTTACATATGGATTATTTAGAACAATTAAACTTTAAAAAGATTTTAGTCACGAATAGTTTTAAAAAACTATTTCAAGATATAGCTGATGTTGTCCCTTGTTTGCAAATAAAGGGTTATAGAAATAAAATTACTCTCAATTTACAAATAGACTTAAATAAAAATGTCTTAATAGGCTTTTATGAAAGAGATTCGCATCATTTAGTTAATTTTGATAATTGTTTATTGTTATCTACTAATACTCTCATAGTTTTAAAGCAAATTAGAGAACATTTTCAGAGTTTAGTTGATAAAGTAAATATGGATTATCTTAATTTAGAAATCTTAATATTAAGCAATGAGGATGATAGTAGTTTATTATTAAAACTAAGTCATAATTCTAATATTCCAGCCATTCAAGATTTAAGTAAAAAGTTATTTAAAAATGATTTTATTAAAGGTTTAGAAATTAGACAAGGAAAGGATTTAAAATCTTTTCAAAATAGAAAGTTAATTACTAAAATAGGAGATTATTCTTTTGAATCAAACTTAGATTCCTTTCGTCAAGTTAATCGGTATCAAACAGAAACATTATATAATTTAGCTTTATTAAAGGCTGATTTAAAACCTACTGAAAAGTTATTAGATGCTTATTCGGGTATTGGAACTATTGGTATTATGGCATCTAAATATGTTAAAGAAGTCATAGGCTTTGATATTAGTGAAGCTAATTATTTGAATGCTTTAAGCAATATTAGAAATAATAATATTGAGAATATGACTTATTATAAAGCAGATTCGGCTTTCTTTAAACTTGATAATGATTTTGATGTTATTATTGTTGACCCACCTCGAGCTGGCTTAACTAAGCAGTTTTTAAGACAATTAATGGAAGTTAAAGCTTTTAAACTTATTTATATTTCTTGTGATTTGACTTCTTTAATAAGAGATTTAAATGATTTAATAAAAATATATGATATTACCTCGGTTACTCCTGTTGATATGTTTCCTCATACTTTACATGTTGAAACAGTTGTTTCTTTAAGATTAGCTAAATAACTACTTCTGGTTTTAATTTTATATGTTTGATTATTTGTTCTAAAAGATGTTTTTCTTCTTCAGCACAAAAAGAAATAGAAATACCACTTAAACCTGCTCTACCTGTTCTGCCAATTCTATGAATATAGGTTTCTGGAACTTCAGGTAAGTCAAAATTAAAGACATATTCAATAGCATTAACATCAATACCACGACTAGCAATATCGGTGGCAACTAAGACTTTAATTCTTTTTAATTTGAAATCATTTAAGGCTCTTTCTCGAGCAGACTGAGATTTATTAGCATGAATAGGTTCAGCTCCAATACCCGCTTGTTGTAAATCAATAACAACTTTATTAGCTCCTCTTTTAGTTCTAGTAAAGACTAAAGCAGATTTTATTTCTTTACTTTTAATTAGTTTAATCAATAAAGAAGACTTTTCTTTTTTTTGAACATAATAGACATATTGTTTAATATGGGTGCACAGAAAGCCCAACTTTTTTAATATTCAATAGCAAGTTTTAACAGTCTGTCAAAGAGACTTTCATGTAATATTCTTCTATTAAATCTATAAC
>JAISJY010000032.1 GCA_031261365.1 Caryophanales bacterium
AACATACATATCTATTCCCTATTCTTAAATCAAACAAGTATTGTATGCATAATTCTTCACTATGAAACTGTTCTATAAAGTCTATTAAAGATAAATTAAAACTTGGTTTATTCACCATTTAATTATACTTTATTTCTTAATGGTTAAGTTGGGCTTTCTGTGCACCCATATAAATTTATATTAGTAACAAATAAGACCTTTAATGTCTATGAAATAGTTAAACATTTGAAAATCACTTTTACTTCTTTTTTTCTTGAGAACTGATAGCCCCAATTTCTGGAGTCCAATAAATATAGCCACCTTTACCGTGTTTTTTAGAATAATACATAGCCTCATCTGAATACTTTAATAAATCAGAAACTGAACTAGCATCATTCGGATAAATAGAAGAACCCATTGAAATATTAACATCGTGCTTGAGCATCATTTCATTTTTTTCTTTGATTAATTGAAACTCTTGTAAAATACTAGCCGCTTTTTTAGTTACATCTTGAACTCTTCTAGCAGGGTATAATAAAACAAATTCATCTCCTCCTAATCTAGAAGCAAAAGGTCTTTCTCCTCTAATTAAAACATCTTCTAATTGACTTTTTAAGAAACAAGCAATTTCTTGCAAGATAATATCACCTGCTAAATGTCCGTCTGTATCATTAACTAATTTAAAATTATCAATATCAATAAAATACAAAGCAAATAAATAAGTAGGATTCTTATCTAAATTAGAAGCTGCCAACTTTAATCTATTAACTAATGAAACTCTATTCGGTAGTTGAGTTAAAGCATCAAAATGAGCTAAATGTTCATACTTATCAATAGATATTTCACTTTTTCTAATGTTATTGTATAAAACATAACCGACCCCAATAAAAAAGATAGTTAATAAAGCCGCACTACCTGCTATACTTAAAAACAAAGCAATTAAAATGTTTTGTAATTCTGGTAAAGAATAATGAACCACTAAAAAGTTGTCTTCAAACAAAGGTAAAACACCTAAAAGATAATAACCTTGCTGGTCTTCACTTTTTAATTTTTTATAACCGTCTTCAAAGGAAATACTATTTAAGAAATTACTAATAACTCTAGTTTCAGGAGTATATGTGGTATTATTAAACTCCGTAGTATGTAAAGAAGAAAAACCATATTTATATTCTCCGTTTTCTTTTATAACAGTATAAATATGTTTTAAACGGGGATTTTCACTTTGTTTAAGAAGAGAAAGACTAGTATCTCTAAAATAAGTACTCGCTGTATTAGGAGTATTAATTAAATCTTTATAATCTAAATATTCATTATCTTTACTAATAGACGATTTAGAAAAATCTAAAGCAAATTGTAATTCTTTAGAAGCAGAACTCATAATAGAATTATAAGAAACAAAATAGACCACCAAAGGAACGGATGAAACTACAAGTAAGATTACCGAACACAATATGATGAAATACCTTAAAAACTTTTTGCTTTTCATAATTTAATTATACTATAATTCTCTTTCTTTATAAATGGTTTGTTAATAAAACAGTTTCATGACTTGGATACCATTTACTCCCTGCTTCTGTTTGTAATTCAATTTCTTCTAACATTAATTCTCTAGCCAACAAAGTTGTTAATACTATTTGAGAACCTGATAAGAAAGGATTTTCTTCTTTATCAAAAATATAATCTATAGCAGAGACCTTATATTGAACTCCATCTACTAATTCATTTCCATTCAAATAAGCCGTTGAACCACTATAATATAAGTTCATACTAGTTGCTAAATCATATTGGCTTCGGCACTGCAAAACTTGTTGTTTAGTTAATAAAACAGTTTTAACAACATTATCAAAAGGCATCATTCTTAAAACATCACTAACCATAATTTCTTGATTATTATAATAATTGTAAGACCTAATTCCTCCATTATTAACCATCCCTATATCAGCACCTGTTGCTGCTTTTAATAAATTAGCTTCCCAAACTGCTAACATTTCTCTACTAGTGTTGTCTCCTAAAGTTCCAATAATTCTATTGATAATTGGATTTATTAAGTCTTCTTCTTGATGAATAATATTTAAAATATTACTATCTGAACCACTTAAAGAACCCTCAGCTATATTAATGGCTTGACTATTTATTACCTTTTTCTGTGACCTATCATAAGAAAGAGTTATTTTACCTAAATATTGACCATTAGCTGCTGACTGAATAATCGGAACACTAGCATTTTGATTACTAGCATAACTAACATAAGGATAATGAGTATGACCATTTATTAAAACATCTATCTTTTGATCAGGATTAGAAACTAATAATTGAGTATTCTCATAAAAGTTTCTACCATCGCTTGTATCTCCATTATGATTAGCCACAATAACAAGGTCACAACCTTGATTAATTCTTAATTCACTAGTTAAACCTAAAACAATATCTCTTTGATGTTTAAACTCAATACCTGTTAACATACTAGCCGCGATAGAGTTTTCTAAACCATAACCAATAACACCAATAATACCTATTTTTAAACCTTGTTGTTCAACAATAGTATATTCAGAAACAAAATCCATTAATTCTCCAGAAACCGTACTATAAATATTAGCTCCTAAAAAAGGGAAATTAGCTTCACCATTTTCTAAAACACCATCTTGGAATTCCCTTAAATAATCAGTACCCCAATCAAACTCATGATTACCAATAGTAAACTCATCAAATTGTAGTTCATTTAAAATATCAACAATAGCTTTACCTTGAGAATAATAAGACAAAGCTGTTCCTTGAAACATATCACCATTGGCTATCTTAATATTAACCTCATCAGATTTACTATTGTCCTTAATATATTTACCAAACTTAGCAATACCATAATGGTCATCTGCTGTTATTGCTCCATGTAAATCATTAATGCTAAAGATATTTATTTTAGCAATGTTACTATATGCTATTGAATTTGAATCACTTAAACTTTGATCAGTTGTTGAATTTGAGCTACTTGAACTATTTGAAAGATTACCAACACACCCTACCAACAAGAAACCAAGCCCAATAATTTTTATATTCATATTTCCTCCTAAAAACCTATTACTCCCCATATTATAATCCAAATAAGCAAAAATACAATACCAACTATTAAAATATGAAAAGTAGACATCCGCTCCTTGCTTTCTTTTTCTAATTTATATTCATAAAAAGTTTGGCTCATTTTTTTAGGGGTAAAAGTTACTTCAAATAACTTCTTTAAAGCAAAAGCCAACATATCAAAAGCCCCCTGTTGAGAAACAAAAATCAACCCCGAAAACAACAATAATAAAATACCGGGAACAAAAAAAGCATTAATCCAAGCTACATTTTGATTTTCTTGGTTAGGAGAGATAAAAAAGACACCTACTCCAATACCAACTGCCACAATAACTGTAATTAAATACTTTCGGAAGACTTTCATTATTTTAATTCAGTTTTATATTTAGCTAATTCTTCATCATTACAATAAACAAAATGTTCAGGAATAATTTCTTTTAAAGTCGGTTTTTGTTTACTATAATCATGGTCTCTACTCGGAATATAAGACATTCTAACTCTTTTTTTCTCAAAGTTTGGATCAGGATGAGGAATAGCAGATAACAAGGAACGAGTATAAGGATGCAAAGGATTTTTAAATAACTCTTCACTACTTGCAAGTTCAACCATTTCCCCAAAATACATCACGGCTATCCGATTACAAAAGTATTTAACAACACTTAAATCATGAGCAATAAAAAGTATCGTTAAACCTAATTGAGCTCTTAAATCATTTAATAAATTAATTACTTGAGCTTGAATAGAAACATCTAGAGCACTAATTGGTTCATCAGCAATAATTAATTCAGGTTCCATAATTAAAGCTCTAGCAACTCCAATTCTTTGCCTTTGTCCCCCACTAAACTCATGAGGATATCTAGTAGCATGTTCAGGAACTAAACCAACTAATTTTAATACCTCATAAACTTTCTCAATAATATACTTTTCATCTCTAATACCTTTAATTCTTAAACCTTCGGCAATAATTTCTTTAACTGTCATCCGAGGGTCTAAACTAGCAATAGGGTCTTGAAATATCATTTGCATTTTAGTCATCAAGTTTTCTCTTTGAGCTACTCTATAATTAGCTTTAAACTCTTTTAAAACTAACTCTTTTGAAGCAGTCTTATCAGCTAATTTAATATCTCTAATAGCCTCAGCCTTTTTAATTTGTAAATCTCTAAACTCATCATTAAAATGTTTTTGATCATATTTAGATAAAGCAATTTTCTCTCTTTGAACTCTTTCAACTGCCAAAGCCTCTCTTCTAATTTCCTCTATTTGTGAATTGTATTTATTTTTAATTTCTAATTCTATCTTCTTAAAAACATCCAAATCACTTTTAGTAGCATTATGAACATCTTCTTCTTTAATTAAACCTCTTAATAACAAAGTGTTTTTCACAAAATCAACTTTTAATAATCCCATAGAATAATTAAATCTACGGTTTAATTCTTTTTTCTTTCTCTTTAAAGTTGTTTCATCATCAGCATATTGATTTTCCAAAGAAATTAAATCATCTTTATAAGTTATTCTAACAGATTCTAATTTTGTTTTATATTCTGCTTCTAAAGTAGATATTTTTTGTCTTATTTCTAAATCTGTTTCTTCTTGATGATATAAACTATATATTTCATTTTTCATCCTTTGCTTTAATTCAACAATTTTTCTCTTGGCTCTAATCCAAGTAAACTTAATTTCTTTTTGATTCCATCTTATACCTGAAGAAATCCTAACTCCTTTAAAATAAACAGAGCCTGAAGTTAAATTATAAAGCTTTATAATAGACCGACCTGTCGTGGTTTTACCACAACCAGATTCACCAACTAAACCAAACACTTCTCCTTTATGAATATCAAAAGAAATATCATGGACTGCTTTATTATACTTAAACTTCTTAACATTAAACTTAAAATATTGTTTTAAATGTCTAACACTTAAAATAACATCGCTTGGTTGACGAACTTTTTCATTATTCATTGTCTATACCTCTTTTCAAAGAGTTTTCAATTCTTTCTTTAACTATTTTAGGCATTTCAACCTTTGGAGCTTCTGGATGTAATAACCAAGTTGCTGCCCAATGGGTTGCTGAAACAGCATATTCAGGTGGCTCTTGTTCAAAATCTATTTGCATTGCATATTTATTTCTAGTTGCAAAAGCATCACCCTTTGGAGGTAAAATCATATTCGGAGGTGTACCAGGAATTGCCTCTAATTTTTCCTTAGTACTTAAATCAGGCATTGAAGATAACAAAGCCCAAGTATAAGGATGTCTTGGGTCATAAAAAAGATCATAAACAGAACCAAACTCAACTATTTTACCCGCGTACATAACAGCTATATCATCTGCCATATTAGCCACAACACCTAAATCATGTGTAATAAAAATAACTGATAAACTTCTTTCCACTTTTAATTTATTTATTAATTCTAAGATTTGAGCTTGAATAGTAACATCTAAAGCTGTGGTCGGTTCATCGCAAATAAGGATTTCAGGATTACTTGCTAAAGAAATAGCAATTACTATTCTTTGTCTCATCCCACCAGAAAATTGAAATGGATATTGATTTGCTCTTTTACGAGCTTCAGGTATGCCTACTTCTTCTAATAATTTAATAGCCATATTTTTAATTTCACTATGTTTTATTCTAATATCAGCTTTTCTTAAGCCTTCACCTGTAAAATAGTTTAATAATATTTCTTCATAATTTGAAGCTAAAGGAACTAAAATATCTTTTTGATATTTAGCAATTAAAAACTCAAATAATACTCTTATTTTATTGACTACTTGTTCAGGAGTTTCACTTATTTCATGCGAGAAAGCTCTTTGCTTAACCGTATCTCTTTTTTGAATAACACCTACTAAGTTTAAAGCAATAGTTAAATCTTTTAAGTATTTTTTTAAGGCTGAATAGAATGTCAAAGTAACATCATCCTTACTCAAAGCTAAAGTATAATCACTTGACTGAACTAAGGTTGCTAAATCTTTAGAAATGCTCTTTAATTTAAGATATACTTCTGTTCCATTATGCTCTAAAATGTAGGCTACTTCATTTTTTAATTCCTCAATTGCTCTTTTTTTATTATTAATAGATGTCTCATAGGCAACAACACTTACTCTTGCTAAAGTATCTAATAAATAAGGATTATTTTCTTTTAATTTTGAAGTATATCTTTCTTTTTGAGCCTCATGATATAAATTGATATAATAATTAACTCCTGTTTTAATGGTTAATGGTTTTATTTCTTGATGGGTTAATCTTTTAAATATATTACTTATTTTTTCACCTAATCTCATAAAAGTATTAGGTATTGATAAGAAGAAACTTAAAGGCAAATAAACTAATTTATCCCAAAAAGAATGCTCTCTATTAACATAAATATATTGTCTAACATGTTCATTAAGTCTACTTAAGAAATTATTATCTTCGTCTCTTAAAAACTTTTTAATTTGTTTCTTTTTATTAAAAACATTTTTACCGATATGTCTAATGTCGGCTTTCTTCTTTAAGACAATGGCTTCGGTGATTTGCTTACCAACTTTCATCAAAGGATTTAAACTTGACATTGGGTCTTGGAATATCATAGAAATTCTAGAACCTCTTAATTTAGTAAATTGTTCTTCAGATAAGGTTAATAAATCTCTTCCATCATAAAGTATTTGACCACCTTCAATTATTCTATTACCTGCTAAAATACCGAGTATGGCTCTACTAGTAACAGATTTACCACTACCAGATTCTCCCACGATAGCTAATGTTTTACCTTTATATAAAGAAAAACTAATACCTCTAACCGCTTTAACTGTTCCATTCATTGTTTTAAACGATATTCTTAAATCTTTAACTTCTAAAACTTTTCCACCTTCTTCTTTGCTAACATTAGTTGCTAGAGTTTGTAAAATATCTTCGTTCATTATTCTACTCCTCTCAAAGATGGGTTAAAGGCATCTCTTAAACCATTACCAAAAACATTAAAAGAAATCATCAAAATAGATATAAAGACACAAGGAGGAATAATAATATGTGGAGCATTAGCCATATTGGCTTGACCTGAGGCTAACAAAGTACCGACACTAGTTATTTTTTCATCCATACTTAAATCAATAATATTTAAATAAGCCAAAGAGGATTCCCCAAAGATAACGCCTGGCACCATTAAAACTGATCCCGTGACTATTGGACCAATAGCCGATGGGAGTATATGTTTAAAGATTAATCTAGCATCCGAAGCTCCCAAAGTTCTGGCAGCTAAAACATACTCTTGTCCTTTATATCGGTAAAACTGCATTCGGACTCGGGCGGCAGTCCCAACCCACCCTGTTAGAACAAAGGCAAAGAATAAAGCACCCACAATACCCACTTTCTTGGCTAAATGAACATTAAATAAAGTTGCTAAAATAATAAAAGGAAAATCAGCTAATATTTCACTAATTCTTTCCATTACCA
>JAISJY010000093.1 GCA_031261365.1 Caryophanales bacterium
ATTCTTTCTCGTATAGTTTTATTCTTCAACATCTCCACGAATTTGCTAATCATATTATGCTCCCTCAGTGTTTTCTGGAACAGCAACTTCTGTTAATAATTCAACCTTTCCACCAGCAGATTCAATCGCAGAAATAGCAGATTTACTTGCTTTATGAACAGAAACTGTAAACTTTTTGCTTAATGTTCCTTTGCCAAGTAATTTAACTCCACCGTTTAATACTTGTCTAACTAAACCAGCTTCTTTTAAGCAATGAGGACAAATCTCAGCCCCATCTTCAAAACGAGCTTCTAAGTCAGAGATATTGACAATTGAGTAAGTAACTTTAAAGACATTATGAAAACCTCTTTTAGAAAGTCTTCTAAAGATAGGAGTTTGACCTCCTTCAAATCCTGGTCTAACCCCACCGCCTGAACGAGCATTTTGCCCTTTGTGTCCTTTACCTGAAGTTTTGCCATTACCCGAGCCGGTACCTCTACCAACTCTCCAAGCTTTTTCTCTGCTACCTTCAGCAAACTTTAATTCATTTAATTTCATAAAAACCTCTATTCTTCTTCTGGTTCAACAACTCTATCGCCAAAGCGAAGAGCATTTACCATCTCTTTTGTCTTCAATTGATTAATACCATCTATTGTTGCTCTCACAACATTTATAGCTGTTCTTGCTCCATAAACTTTAGAATAAATATTTTTAACACCTGCTAACTCTAAAACTGCTCTAACAGGACCACCAGCAATAATTCCACTACCATCTGGAGCAGGTCTTAAGAAAACTCTAGTAGCTCCAAAATGTCCAATAACAGTATGAGGGAAAGTATTAGCTCCAACAAAAGGAACTGTAAATAAAGTCTTTTCAGCTCTTCCTTTAGCTTTTTTAATTGCATCAGGAACTTCTTTTGATTTAGAAGTAGCAAAACCTACTTTACCTTTACCATCACCAATAACTACTAAAGCTGAAAATCTTAATCTTCTTCCACCTTTAACAGTTTTAGTTACTCTATTAATTTTAACTACTCTATCTTCATATAGTGATTTTTCTCTTGGTGCTCTCTTTTTAAAGCCCTTACCACCTTTATCATTTCTTCTAAAAGGTTTCTTGCCTTCTTCAGATTTTACTTCACTAACTACTTCAGTATTATTTATTTCTTCTGACATAACGCCCCCTTAAAATGATAATCCAGCTTCACGCGCTGCATCTGCTAAAGCCTTTACTCTACCGTGATAATTAGCTCCACCTCTATCAAAAACAACTGAACTTATACCTTTTTCTTTAGCTAACTCGGCTATTTTAGTACCAACAACTTTACCAGCTTCCACATTTCCACCATAAGATAGTTTTAAAGCTAAACTTGAAGTTGCTACTAAAGTAACTTGTTTAACATCATCAATAATTTGGGCATAAATATGAACATTAGAACGAAAAACACTTAAACGAGGTCTATCAGCAGTTCCCTCTATTTTTTGCCGAATTCTGAAGTGGCGACGCGCTCTTTCAGTTTTTTTATCTATTTTTTTAATCATTTTTTAGAGCCTCCTATTTCTTTTGGGCTTTCTTGCCTTGTTTGCGTCTTATGTTTTCACCTTTATAAGAAATACCTTTACCTTTATAAGGTTCTGGTTCTCTAATACTTCTTATTTCAGCTGCCATTTGACCAACAATTTCTTTATCAAGCCCACTAACTTCTATCTCAGGTATTTTAGTTCCAGGAACAACTTTAATAGTTGTACCAAGCAAAGGCGTAACAATAACAGGATGAGAATAACCAACTAATATTTTTAAGTTTGCTCCCTCTTGAGTTGCTGTATAACCTCTACCCACGATAGTTAAGTTCTTTTTAAAACCAACATTAACACCATTTACCATATTGTTTAATAAAGCTCTAGTTGTCCCATGAAGTTGCTTAGTTGCTTTCTCATCATTGGCTCTAGTTACAACTATATTACCTTCTTCCACTTTAACACTAATTAAAGGAGAAAAAGTTTTGCTTAAAGTACCTAATGGACCTTTAACAGCAATAGTTGAACCTTGAATATCAATACTTACCTTTTCTGGTAAAACAATATGCTTATTTCCTATTCTTGACATATAAACCTCCTACCAAACATAAGCAACAACTTCACCACCTAAATGAAGTTCTCTTGCTTTTGTGTCGGTTAATAAACCTTGAGAAGTAGAAATAATAGAAATACCTAAGCCATTTAAAACTTTCGGTAATTTATCAACGGTTGAATGAATTCTTAAGCCAGGCTTAGAAATTCTCTTAATACCATTTATTACTCTTACACCTTCAACATATTTTAAAGTTATAGTTAATTCTTTCTTTTCAGTTTCAACTTCATAAGAAACAATAAAACCTTCCTCTTTCAATATCTTTGCTATTTCAACTTTAACTCGAGAAGTAGGAAGAGTAATGGAAGCGTTTCTAACAGCATTTGCGTTTCTAATTCTAGTTAACAAGTCTGCAATTGGATCTGTCATCATATTTTCATTTCTCCTTTCTACCAGCTAGCTTTCCGCATACCAGGTATTTGCCCAGCATAAGCTAACTCTCTTAAACAAATACGACAAAGCTTAAATTTTCTATATACTGCATGAGGACGACCACATCTTTCACAACGGGTATATTCTCTAACAGCAAACTTTTTTGTTCTCTTATATCTTGCGATCATTGATTTTTTTGCCATATTTCTCTCCTATTTTTGAAACGGGAAGCCTAAACCTTCTAATAATGCTTTAGCTTCTTCGTCTGTTCTAGCGGTTGTAACAACTACAATATCCATACCTCTAACTTTATTAATAGCCGTAATATTTATTTCAGGGAAAATAATTTGTTCTTTTACTCCTAAAGTATAATTACCACGACCATCAAAACTATGTTTATTAATTCCTCTAAAGTCACGACCTCTTGGTAAAGAGATATTAACTAATTTATCAAGGAACTCATACATTCTTTGCCCTCTTAAAGTTACTTTTGCTCCAATTTCTTGTCCTTCTCTTAATTTAAAGACAGCAATGGATTTCTTAGCTTTAGTAATAACAGGTTTTTGTCCGCTTATCTCGGTTAAAACTTGAACAGCTTCACTAATTACTTTAGCATCCCGTGTTGCTTCACCAACCCCCATATTAAGAACAACCTTTTCTAACTTTGGAACTTGCATTACTGAAGTATAACTGAACTTCTTAACTAAAGCTGGTATTACTTCACTTTGATATTTTTCTTTTAATCTATTTGCCATATAATCTCCTTACTTTAAGACAGTGTCAGATTTCTTTGCAAATCTAACTTTCTTGCCTTTGTCGTCTAACCTATAGCCAATTTTAGTAGTAGGTTTTTTCTTACCTTTTTCAGCTTTTGCTTTAGGGTCTATTAAAGCAACATTTGAAATATGAATTGCTCCTTCTTGTTCTAAAATAGTTCCTTCAGTTTGGTTTTGAGAAGGTTTTTTATGTATCTTTAAAACATTTACTTTCTCAACAACTATTCTGTTTTCCTTAGGAAGAACTTTAACAACAACTCCTTCTTTACCTTTTTCGGCACCTGCTATAACTCTTACTTTATCACCTTTATGAATTCTTGCCATAACTCCTCCTATAATACTTCAGGAGCTAAAGAGATAATCTTCATAAAGTGTTCTCTTAACTCTCTGGCAACTGGTCCAAATACTCTAGTTCCAATTGGAGTAAATCCATCTTTTTCTTCTTTAACTAAAACAACTGCATTATCATTAAACTTAACATGAGTTCCATTAGCTCTATGAACTCCTGTTTTACTTCTAACAATAACACCTTTAACAACAGCACCTTTTTTAATAGCACCATTAGGTAAAGCGGCTTTTACAGCACAAATAACTATATCTCCAATATTAGCAGATTTTCTATATGAACCACCACTAAGAGAAAATATTCTTACTTTTTTAGCTCCTGAATTATCTGCTACAATTAAATTTGTCTCTCTTTGTACCATAATTAAGCCTCAACTTTCTCAGCTTTTTTAAGTATTTTTACTAATCTGAACTTTTTAGTGGCTGATAATGGTCTAGTTTCCATAATTTCTACTAAATCATTAACTTCAGCTTCTTGTAATTCATCATGAGCATGATACTTTTTGCTGTGAGCAATTGTTTTCTTATACTTTTTATCTTGAACATCGTTTAGTACTAAAACAACAATAGTTTTTTCGTTCTTTGTTGATATTACTTTGCCAACAAATGATCTTCTTGTATTTCTTTCCATGTTGTTTATCCCCTAATTTCTCTTTCTTTTAAGACTGTTAATATTCTTGCAACAGTTTTTCTGATAGATTTTTGTTTAGCAACTCCTTCTGTCTTCCCTGTTGCTCTTTTAAATCTTATTTCAAACAATTCTTTTTTAAGTTCCAAAACCCTCTCTTGAAGTTCGTTGGAATTTGTATTTCTAATTTCTTCTAATTTCATGAAACGACCTCACTTTCCTTGGCTATTATTTTGCAAGGAATTGGTAATTTGTGGCTAGCTAATCTTAGTGCCTCTCTGGCAGCTTCATCTCCGACACCAGATATTTCAAACATAATTCTTCCTGCTTTAACGACGGCAACCCAAGAATCAGGTTGACCTTTTCCAGATCCCATTCTCACTTCTAAAGGTTTTTTAGTTTTTGAGAGATGAGGGAAAATTTTAATCCAAATCTTTCCTTGCCTTTTGGTGTATCTTGATAAACAGATTCTGGCTGCTTCAATTTGACGGTTAGTAATATAAGCTCCTTTAAGAGCAACTAAGCCGAATTCTCCTTGATCTAATTCAGAACCACCTTTTGTTTTACCTTCGTAACTCAATGAATGAGGTTTACGATATTTAGTTCTTTTTGGTTGTAACATACTTATTCTCCTTTATCGGATTTTGGGGCTACAGGTCGGCTTATCCAAACCTTGACACCTAATTTACCATAAGTAGTTGAGGCTTCGGCTACGGCATAATCAACATTTGACCGTAATGTATGAAGCTTGACTGAACCCCAAGAGTAACCTTCACTTCTGGCAATTTCAGCCCCATTTAATCTACCACTTACTTCCGTTTTAACACCTAACGCACCTCTATCTTTAACATTAGCAATAGCTTTCTTTTGAACCATACGGAAGGATGCTCTGTTTTCTAAATCAGTTGCCATCTTTTTAGCAACGATTGTCGCATCTAACCATTCATTTCTAATTTCTTCTATTTGCATATCAAGATAGATATTTTGTGAACCATCTTTCTTATCTATTTTAAGACCAATGATTTTACCTACTTTAGCTTTAATTTCATCAATTCTAGCATATTTCTCACCTTGAACATTTCCTTTTTTAGAAGCATGAATAATTACTAGAACTCTTTTATTATCTCTTTCTATATCAATATGAGATAAACCAGCATCAACCTTTGGAGCATCTAAGATAGTAGAGATAACTTTTCTTATTTGAATATCTTGTAATAGATACTTTGAAAAATTAGTTTTACTTGCATACCAAGTTGCTTGCCACGGCTTATTGATACCAATTCTTAAGCCAACCGGATTAACCTTTTGTCCCATTATTTCGCTCCCTTTCCTTCAGATTTTTTTGCTTTGGTTTTTGTTTCAGTTTTAGCTTTTTTAACTTTCTTTTCTTCTACTTTAGCTACAACAGGTTCAACCTTAGCTTTTTTTATTTTTCTTTCACCTATTTCATCAGATACAACTGCCGTGATATGACTCCATCTTTTAACAAGACCAGAAGCACTACCTTTAGCTCTTGGTAAGAATCTTCTCATCTTAATAGCTTCATCAACGAATATTTCTTTAACGAATAGATCATCGGCTTTAAGATTTAAGTTCTTAACAGCATTAGCTGTTGCAGATTTAATAACTTTTAGAACAGGAAGAGAAGCAGATTTATTAGTGTTCTCTAATATAGCATAAGCATCTTCTATTGCTTTACCTCTAACAAGGTCAACAATTAACCGAGCTTTTCTTGGAGTTACTCCAATGTTTTTCGCGATTGCTCTTGCTTGCATTATTTCTTACCTCCACCAGCTTTAGCGGCTTTATCTTCAGCAGTATGACCTGTATGTCCTGTATATTTTCTAGTTGGAACAAATTCACCTAACTTATGTCCAACCATATCTTCAGTTATATAAACCGGAATATGCTCTTTGCCATTATAAACAGCAATAGTGTGTTCAATGAATTCAGGCAATATGACTGAACGCCTTGACCAAGTTTTAATTGGAGCTTTTTTATCTAACTTATTTAAAGCTTCAACTTTTTTCAAGAGATGGTCGTCTACAAATGGTCCTTTTTTAATACTTCTAGCCATATCTATTTTCCTTTCCGTCGTCTAACGATTAATTTCCAAGACGCTTTCTTTAAACTTCTAGTCTTCACACCTAAGGCTTTCTTACCCCAAGGAGTTCTTGGTGCATCATGCCCAACTGGTGATTTACCTTCACCACCACCATGAGGATGGTCATTAGGATTCATAACTGAACCTCTAACTGTTGGTCTTTCACCTTTCCATCTTGTTCTACCTGCTTTACCAAGACTAACTAAGTTGTGTTCTGAATTACCAACAACTCCAACTGTAGCCCGACAAACCTTTAGAACTTTTCTTTGTTCGCCACTTGCTAATTTAAGGAGAACATAATCACCTTCCTTAGCTTGGATTTGAGCACTTGTACCAGCCGAACGAATCATTTGTCCGCCTTTACCTGGTTTTAATTCAACATTGTGAACCAATGTACCTTCAGGAATATTTTCTAATGGTAAGGCATTACCTACTTGAATATCAACCCCAACTCCAGAGATAACTTTTGCTCCAGCCTTTAAGCCTTCAGGAGCAATAATATATCTTTTTTCACCATCTACATAATTAATTAAAGCAATATTTGCACTTCTATTTGGATCATATTCAATAGAAGCAACTCTTCCTTCAATACCATCTTTATTTCTTTTAAAATCTATCTCTCTATATCTTCTTTTGTGTCCACCACCAATATGACGGGTAGTTATTTGACCTTGATTATTCCGTCCACCGGTTTTACTTAACTTTGTTAACAAGCTTTTTTCAGGATTATTGACTGTTCCTACTTCGGTGTTTTTAAGACTTGTATGATGTCTTTGTCCTGCACTTGTTGGCTTATAATGTTTAATTGCCATTTTATTCTCCTTTGGAAATATTGATTTCTTCCATTATTCAGCATCTTTAAATAGATCTAAAGCCTCGCCATTGGCCAATTTAACGATAGCTTTTTTAAAACCAGGCACAATACCTGTGAATTTACCTATTCTCTTGCTTTGAGGTCTTGTATTTATGACGCTTATTTTTTCAACTTTAACATTGAATAAAGCTTCAAATGCCTCTTTTATTTGTAACTTGTTAGATTCTTCTTTGACTACAACAGTTACTTTATTTTCTTCTTGAAGTAGTTTCATAGATTTTTCAGTTAAATGAGGTTTAATTATTATTGAAAAATCATTAACATTAATCTCTCTAAATCTACGAATATCTTCTACCTTTTTAACTTCCTTTTTCCGTGCCATACTATTCAACTTCCTCCTCTGGACCTGTTTCTTGTAAAGCATTAATAGCCGCTTGAGTAAAGACAATTGTTTTAGCATTCAATAAATCATAAACATTTATTTCTTCAATATACAATAATCCTACTTTTTGAATATTCCGAGCAGCGATGAAGGCATTATCATTGAAGTCAACTTCATCAAAGTTAGCTATCACGAATAATGTTTTGCCATCTTCAATTTTTAAGTTATTCAAGACTTCAACAAACAATTTTGTTTTATGGTCTAACAATTCTACTTTATCAACTAATCTTACTTTTTCGTCAGCCACAACTGAAGATAAGGCAGAAGCAAGAGCTAATTGACGGACTTTTTTGTTCATTTTTAATTTATAATTTTGAACACCTGTTGGTCCGAATACTGTTCCACCACCTCGCCATTGTGGTGCTCTTGTTGAACCTGCTCTCGCCCGTCCAGTACCTTTTTGTTTATAAGGTTTTTTACCACCACCTCTAACTTCATCTCTTGTTTTTGTTTTAGCAGTTGCTTGTCTTGAATTAGCTAATTGAAGAATTACTGCTTGAGATAAGACATGGTTGTTTGGTTCAATTCCGAAGATATTATTATCTAATTCTTGAGTTCCAACAACTTCACCTTTGATGTTATATACTTTTAATTCCATGATAACTCCTATTCTGCACTGTAATCAACCAAAGCACTAATTGGTTTGACATTCTTTGTAAACTTGATAGCACTTCTAATTGTTACAAGACTTTTATTAGGTCCAGGAATTGCACCTTTGATTAAGATAGCATTATGCTCTAAATCAATGGCAACTACTTGTAAATTCAACATTGTTTTTTGATGATGTGAATGATGACCTGGCATTTTTCTGCCTGGATGAATACGGTTATTTGTTCTACCAGCTGTTGCTAAAGAACCAACACCTCTATGAAATCCTGAACCATGAGCTTGAGGTCCAATACGGAAGCCATAAGTTTTAACAACACCCATAAATCCTTTACCTTTGGTAATACCTGTTACATCAACTAATTCACCAGCTTTAAATAAATCTGCTCTAATTTCATCGCCTACTTTATAAGCTGACAATTCATCGCCTTTTATTTCTTTAACAATTCTTTTTGGAGTTACTCCTACTTTTTTGAAATGTCCAAGTTCTGGTTTATTTTTACCTTTTTCAGCAACATCTGTAATACCTACTTGTAAAGCAACATAACCATCTTTTTCAACAGTTCTATTTTGTAAAACAACATTTGGTTCTACTTCAACGACTGTGACTGGAACGGCTTGACCATCTTCAAGAAACACTTGAGTCATACCTATCTTATATCCTATTAAAGATTTCATTTAAGTACCTCCTATAATTTGATATCAAACTCAACACCTTTAGCTACTTCATAGTTTCTTAACTTTTCCATAGTTTCTGGTTTGATTTCAACGATATCAATTAACCTTTTGTGTGTTCTCATTTCAAATTGTTCCCGAGAATCTTTGTATTTGTGTACCGCTCTTAAAATTGTGTAAACTTCTTTGTCAGTTGGTAGAGGGACTGGACCTCTGACAGAAGCGCCTGTTGAGCGAATAACTCCAACTAATTTCTTGACTTCAGCATCAAGTAACTTGTGGTCAAACGCTTTTAGCTTGATTCTAATTAAATCTTTCTTTGCCATAATTAGCTCCTTTTTCTATAATCTAGTATAGATTACGCTCGACAAGACTTACCAGATTTGTTGATATTTTGTCAACTTATCCACGCGTTTTACATGTGAACATCTGCAATATCTTGCGTCTTTGCGCAGTCTTTAGTATTTTAGCACAATGAAAATATATGGCAAGTTATTTCTACTGTTTTTTATTGATTTTGCTTATTTTGTTAGTTTTAGTAAGTAAAAAAGACCAATTAATAAAATAAAAGGTCTTCTTTTTATATTATCAGTATATTAATGAGTTGATATTTTAGAAAATAAAATGCACTATTTTCTCAAACTATTTATTTCTTTCTCCACTTCTTCTGCTTCTTTAGCCATAAGTTCAAAGAAAGTTTTTGAACCCATAACAGCCAATCGTTTAGCATTCCACTCTCTTATTTTATGAATATCTTCAATAGTAAAATCGGTACTAATTTCTGGCTTTTTTGGCAATTTTTTATTGTTCATTTTCAAATTCTCCTTATAGTTTATCTGGAATTAAATATATTGGGGCTTCAATAGCAATTTGTTTATGTCCGGTTTGAAATGCTATCAATCTAGCTCCATCAACAGTTTTATAATTGACTAAATGTTTAAAGTTCCAAGAAACAATAATATCACAATCATTTGCTATTGCGGCGGCTACATGTAAACAATCTAACACAGATTTAGCAGGTAAAACTTTATCTACAACAAACTTATTCGCAATTGCTTCAATTTCCTTATTATTTTTAACAATAATACTTTTATAACTTATTTTAGCAAGAGCATCTAGCATTTTGCTTCTTTTTGGTTCGAAACAAGCATTAACTTCAATCTCAACTACATCAGAAATATAAACTATAAACTCACCATTTTTAATCGCTTCCCAAAGTTTCCAAGTTTGAGACATTTTTTCGACTGCATCATCTTGAAACAAATGACTAACAACCGAAGTATCAAGATAAATCCTTTTTTTCGGCATTTTTCACCTCACACTTTAATTATACTATTATTATTTTAAAATTGTGAAACTACTCATAATGCCTACATTAATCTAATTTACTACTTTTCTATATGTGTCTTGCTTTTTACTTTTAAATGAAACAATTTTTAGTTTTTAATTTCTTCGTTTTCTAGTTTGAACTGTATTAAACGACCAAAAGTACCCTTTAGCTGTGAGCCAAAAAATAAAGTAAATATTAGATAAATTAAAAAAACTCCCATTACCTGATCACTAAAACCTTCCCTAAAACTAAGAATTAAATTAAATTAATAGTCTCATAAACTAAAAAAATAAATTGAGAAACAGTAATTAAAATCAAGAAAACAAAAGATAAAATTCTTAACTTAATAGTTTTAAATAACTTTATCTTGATTTTTTCTATAATGAATAATATAAATTGTCCTATTACTGCTACTATTGGGGTAATGAATAAAAGAGAAAAAAAGAAAAAATATATGCTGGTAGTTTCGTCATATACAATTTCAATCAATAATCCACCAAGAAAAAAATTATACAAAAACATAACTATGTATACTATGCATGATACAGCCATAAAACCATCATTAGTAATATCTCTTTCTTTCATTACTTTGTTTTAGCCCTTCTTAAATATATTTCTTTATCACTGGCTTTTCTATCAAATAAATAACAAAGCATTCCAACACCCCAAAAAACTATTGTAAGTGCTAAAACATAAACTAATACCATCCAACCATTATTATAAATGTCCAAAAAGAAATAAGGAAAATAAATATTTTCCCCATTACTTATCATATATACATAACCACTAAAGCCTAAAATAAAAGAAAGAGCCATATAAGAATAAGGAAAAATCATTACTAGAAAGATATCAGAAAACTTCAAAGCTCTCCTTTTATTTAATAATAAGAAATCAATAATCATTAAAATAGGTGTTATAGTATGCACTGAAATATTTGCAAATGAAAGTAACTTAAAATCAGAACCCATATCAAAAGAAGTTGGGGCTAATAAAATCCAAAAAACTAAAAGTGTTAATAAAATATCAACACTCAATATCATGGCTATTTTAGGAAAATATGAAGTACTTCCCTCTACACCCTCTTTTATTAAGTCTTTCAATGTTAAAAATACCACTACTATAAAATAAATAACAACAACTAAATTACTCATTAAAGTATAAAACAACCAACTCTTAAAAGAAAATACTCCACCATTTATTGAGATAGCTATAACACCAGCAATAGAAAGAATTAGAGCAATTACTCTAAAAACCAAAGCAAATATTCTATTTTTTATATACAATGCTTGTTCCTCCTACTTCGTGTATTTAATTATTTTAGCAGGATTACCACCGACAACCGCATAGTCTGGTACATCTTTTGTAACAACACTCCCTGCTCCAACAATAGCCCCTTTACCAAGAGTAACACCTTTCATAATAATTGAATTAAAGCCAACCCAAACATTATCCTTAATAACTATTGGAGCACTATTAATTGTTTCCCACTTAATATTTTTACCTAAAGTATGTTCTGCAAACTTTTTACTAGCATCTTTAGTATCATTTGCTCTCTCTTGAGAATCTGTTGAATGCATATTGCTATCAACAATGGTACAACCCCAAGATATTAAAACATCATTACCAATAGTAATTCCCTCGGTGCAATAAAAAGAAGTGCCTTCATTAATAAGTACTCTATCTCCAATAATCATTTGTCCTCGTTGCAAATTAATCGTTCCTGTTACTACACTATCTTCACCAACCGTTAAATAAATCTTTTCTTCAGTTGCTCTTAAATTAAGTTGTAAGTAGTCAATATTAGAACTTTCTTTCTTACTTATGTATCTCTCTAAATCTTTGTCCATATCTAATATTCTATCTTTTTTCATAACAAAAAATAAGACTTTTTCTTTTGCTTTAAATAATCATCAAAATACTAAAGCTTTTCTTTTGTTTTTTTCCTAATTATTCTACCCTTCTAAATAAAGAAATTATACATAATAGAACTCATATCAGGACCTGTACTATCAGAATATGAAGCTCCACTTTTTCCACCTGACCAAGCATGAGACATTCCGGTAACACTATACTTTTCCATTAATATTTGATTTGGTAATCCATAATAAACATATCTTGTATAGTTTCTACCACCTGTAACCTTACCAGCATAAGACTCATCATAAACATCATTAATAGAATTATTTGACCTTCCATCATCTAAATAATCATTCATTTTAGCAATAGAAGTAATGATTTGACTGCCATTTATTGGATTAACAACAAGGTCAGCAGTACCATGGAAGACTAATGTTTTAACCATATGCTCATAAGCTAAAGGCATATTTAAATAAGCAATATAACCTTGAGTAGTGGCTGATGGACCTCCATAAAGCATTGCAACTGTTGCTGCATAAAGTGACATAGCCGCATTAAACTCTAAACCTGCCGCGACTGCTAATCCTTTAATTAAATCAGGATAAACAACTGCCATAATAACTGCCATTGCTCCACCTGCCGATAAACCAGCTACAAAGACTTTGTTAGAATCAATATTATAATCGGCTTTAATCTTATTGATGTGACTAGCAATAATTGCTGCTTCTCCACTTCTAATTTGATTAGTTCCATAATACCAATTCCAAGATAATGAAGCATTAGCCGACATTGATTGTTCAGGGTAAAGAACAATAAAACCTTTTTGTTCGGCTAAAGTATTCATTTTAGTAGCTTCAGCAAAAGTAGTAGCTGTTTGAGTTGCTCCATGAAGCATAACAAAAAGCGGAGTTGCCTTTGTACTACTATAACTACCAGGCACATAATAACGGTATGCCCTACCATTTAAAGTACTTGAATAAAAAGTACCTGCTGCCTTTGCCTCTTTAATAGGCGTTACCAACAAAACTACAACTGCTAAAATAGATAACAAACAACTAAAAAACGAAACTTTCAACTTTCTTCTTTTAAATAAAAACATTTTTCTTTTTCCTTTCTTTACATTTTTATTCTTTTGTAAATTATATGATAACAGATTTTGTTTTTATTGTCAATGATAATCTGAATAAAAAATCACATTAGCAGTAACTATTCAGGGTAAAATAAAGGTATAACAAACAAAAAAAGAACAGAAAAAATAAAAAGTATTGTTTTTAGTTGCAAATAAAAATAAGAAATGATAATATAGTTATATAACTTACTTACTAAAGTAAGTAAAAACACAAAATGTATCAAAATCCCAGAACACCCGAACAGTATTATCAA
>JAISJY010000128.1 GCA_031261365.1 Caryophanales bacterium
TGAAATAGAAACAAATCCACGGCAAGATTATTCTACCAAAAGAAGACAATAAAAGCAATGCTCACTATAGAAAGGATAAATTATTAATACCAATCCTAATGGCTAATTAATAATACAAGGTTAAAATGAAATTAGCTGTACTTATTGATTTAGATAATTTTAAGAATGAAATCTCATTATCTAAACTTTACATTGAATTAAAAAGTTTTGGAGAAATTGTTTTAAATTACGGATTCTATTGCACCTACAATGATAAAAACATAAAAAAATTGTTACAAACATTTGGTATGGAGTCTATTATGCAACCTAGTTTTGACAAAAAAGAAAATTGTACTGATATTAGAATTACAATTGAAGCTTTAGATTTGTTAACTAATAGAAAAGATATTGATGCTTATGTTATTGGTAGTAATGATTCTGACTTCATTTGTCTTTCTAAAAGAATTCAAAAATCATTAAAAAAGACTATTATAATAACAGATAACCCAAATATTGATAAAAATTATTCAAACTATTTTGATGTTCATTTAAACATATATGAACTTCTTAATTCTGTTGAGGAAACTACTATTCAACTTGCTGAATCAAAGGATAAGATTTTTAACGAAAAGAATGGCGAAATTGGAGAGATTAACGAAGATAAGTTGTCAAGTGATAAAGAAAACAAAATAGTAGTTGGTGTTGATAATTTAACAGCAAATATCGACTGTGTTGAAAATAAAAAAATAAGAGGTCTATTACAAAAAATTGAATCAATTATGGTTAAAGTAAATTTGAAAAATGATATGGCAAGATTGGATGATGTTTGTAATATGCTGAAATCTACTGAGAATATAAAATTTAAACCAAAAGATTATGGTAGTTCCAATAACAGAGTCCTTGAATTTTTTCAAAAGAACCTTAAAGAATATATCAACATTAAAAAAGAGGACGATAGTTACTGGATTAAAATTAAAGCATATAAGGAGATAAACAATGAGTGTAAATAGAGAGCTAGCATTAAAATTATGGAATGACGTTTATGGCAACAATCTATGGGTTACCGACTGTTTTGGTACATGGATTTATAGAGATGACTATGGTGATATAAACACAACAAGAATTAGACCTAACGGCGATGGCAAAAGATATAATTATGGTTGGAATATCGATCATATTTTTCCAATTTCTAGAAATGGGAAAGATGCTATGAACAACTATGAACCGATGCATCATTTAAATAATAAGGCTAAATCAGATGATCTTAATTTTAATATAAATGGAAAACCATATCAAGTTATAAAATGCGATATTTGTGGAGCAAATGGCTTATATGGCAAAGGAATTAAAGACCAACAAACTAATAAGAGAGTGGATTGGAAAGGCGTACAAGGTCGTTATTATATATCTAATTAACTAAATTTCGAGATAATAGTATTGTATTGAATAGAATATATAAGAGTAAACAAAGGTAAAGCAAGAGAAGTAAAGGGAAATAAGAGGTTTAGGGTGAAATGAGAAATAAAAATAAGGAATGAAAATGAATGATAATCTAATGGTAGCGTTATTTTTCGAATCAAAATTAATTGATAGTATTTTTTATGGTGATGTTGTATTTGAAAACATTTTTAAAGGCAATGAACTGGCTAAAAACAAAAATAAAATAATTGTTTCAAGCGGAGATATTTTTGGAGATGCATATCAAGATATAACTCCCTATATATTTAATAATGATTTTTGTACAATTACTTTTGAAAAAAACAATAAATATAAAAGTTTTAAGGACTGGCCATATTGTTGGATTCTTGAGGATATTGAACCAGATATTGCAAAATCTTTGGATGTTAGACTAAAAAAAGAATTTAAAGCATATTTTGGTATGTCGCTGATTGATGTGTCTTCGTGTGATAAAAAAAAGCAATTCTGGAAATCTCTTCCAAGAATGTTTTCAATAAATAAAAATGTAATCACCGTTTTCGGAATTAGTGAATGTGGATTTGGATATTATAAAACTGCTCTTGAGAATAATCTAGAAGTTGTTTTTGTTGAAGTGGTATATGATGACGATGAAGAATAATTGAGCGACATAAGAAGTTCATCAATCATATTCAATAAAAGCGAGTTGGAAGAGAAAAAAGGAAAACCAAGCATTGATAGAGGACTTGAAGAAATGAATTTTTCTTTAGTAAAAGAAGTGGAAATTTCAGGAATATTTATCTGGAAATCTATTGAAGATATAGATAAAGTATATATACCTACACTTAAAATGCCATTTTTAAGCGGTCATCTTTTTTTATCTCTATATGAAGCTTCTCAAGGAATTGAAAGATTGCAAAAAATTATAGTAGAACTAATTTTATATGCTAAAAAATATTCTGAAGATGAAAAAAAGAATGCAAACAATTTATTAAAAAGTCATTATCACACGGGGTTAAATGATTGGATTCTTCGGAATAAGGGAGAAATTAAATTTTCTGCAGATGCCAATAGATTATTCAATATTCTCGAAAAATTCTATAATAATGTTAGATATTCTAGATACTCGTATTCTGATGATATATCTCAAGAAGTAACACTTTTTTTAGAGTTTGGAAAAGACTGTGAAAAAAATGATTATAACAATAGAAGTCTAAAACGATTGTATGGAAAAGCCTTAGGGGAAATATCAAGGAAATACTACAAATTAATTGAAAAAATTTCTAATGAATTAAATATTTATGTTTATGAAATCCCATATGAGTATCCAACTTCGATAGTCTTTTTAGATTATTACGATAACAATTTATATGATGCCTTGCAAAAAATAAATGTTTCAAAAAAAGAACTCTTTTATTATCTAACGCAAAATCATTTTTCTTTCAATAAAGAAAATCTATTAGACAAAATGAAAACTATTAATTTTGATTCTTCAATGATTAATTCCTATTTAGAGGAAATAATTACAAATAGAAATTCAAGTACTGAATTATTTTCTTTTGTTAGCGAACACTATGATGAAATGGTAAAGAATAATAAAAAAAGTTGGAAAGAAAGAATTGGTATAATTGATGTTTTGATTGCAAATACTAGTTCATTTTTTCTTGATGATGATGAGAATGAAGACGACAATTTAGCTGAGGAAGATTACAATTTTTTTGACACTAATGATGAGTTATAATTTTAAGTTGAACGAGACTTATATAGCGAAATGCTTTTATAATTAAAGTGGTTCTATTCAATAATGTTTGTGATTAGAGACAAAGAGTATTAAGTAATTAGAGAATAGTAGCGGTTAGTTGGTGATGATAATAAAAGTGAATGAAGCAATCATTCTTCAACTTTTTATAACAATAGAAAGCAAACTAAAAACTCTTTTGACTATTAAATATTTATAATTAACATTTAATTCAATAAAGTGTTACACTTGAAACAAGGGGTGTATCATGTTTGAGAGAATTATACGCTGGAATTGTGTAAAAGATTTTGAAGAGCAAAAATGGGATATTATTAATTATATTTCTCATAATTTTGAATATGTTGACAAAAATGATTATAGGGAGATTTGGTGTTTTTATTTTGGTAAGAATCTTTTTTATTTAGTTTGGGATAATGGAATAAATTGTTGGTATGCTAGCTTAAATGAAAATACTATCTTCTCGGTTGTGCTTAATGGTAAAGAGCAATTTTTAAATGTAAGGGGTGAATTTAATCCTCTATATCCTCAAAAAGTTTATGATAAGGAAAATGTTATTTTAGAATACGAAGCATTACTTGCTTTATTAAAAGAATATTATGAAACTATAAAATCTAATAAAAATCCAACATTAAAATATCCGAAGACAAAACAAGTTGGTTATCTAGCGATTGCAGATTACAAAGAACATTGGGTATATAGTCTTTCAAAAAGATCTATTAAAACATTAAATCATCTTGAAAGTGGAAAGAACTTATTTGTAACGGAATTAACACCTGAATTGTATTTTGATTTTATAAAAGATGTTTTTATTGAATGGTGTAAGTATAATCAATATGATAAAAAGAGATTTGATTTTAACTTACCAGCTCGTACATTTGCTCTTCATTATATGGAAGGAAGATATGGTAATTTGATAAAGGTTAAAACTAAACAAGATTTAAAGGATTGGAAACTTGGTAAGGAGGGGTGGACAACTGATGGATTTAATAATGATACCCATAAATCCGAGAGTAAAATCAATCTCTATATTGGAATCCGTTATGAAAATGAAGATGATTTTGTTGGACATCTCTGGTTTGGTGGAAGTGAATGGTATTTTCCTGAACTTCTTAAAATTTGGGCATCATTAGGTAAAAAATATAACTATGTTGTTGAACTTTTGGATTATTCTGAATGGAGAAAAGTTTATATAGAACAAATACCTATAAAAGTCAGCGAATGGTATTATAGAAAATATCATATAAATTATTATGAACTAACTCCAATTGAAAAACGAAAAGTTAAATGGAATGAATTAAAATATTCTCAAATAAAAAAGTTATAGAGGTATTTCACAAAACAATTTATCAATAGTTATATCATTTGAAATAAGAGATGAATATTCATTTTTTCTCACGCCATAAGTAGTAATAAAGGTAACTTGGATATTTTTATTAGTTTTAAGTTTATCTGTTAACTCAACAATTTTATTTCTTAATGATAAATCATAATCTTTCCCAATAACAAATTCATTTATTGAAAATTTAATTTCACACAAATTAACTATTTGGTCTTTTCTATCAATAATTAAATCAATCTGAGTTTTTTGATTAGCTAAAGTATAAATATTTGTACTAACTCTTAATATACCTAAAGCATTTTTAACTTCATCAATATGGTTTAAAACTACCTTTTCAAAACTAAGTCCTCGCCAAGCAGATAATTTTGAAGATAAATAATTATTTTCCCAAAAATGACTATCGTTTTCTTTGTTGTTTTCAATAAAAAAATTATAAAACAGTAAAAAATTATCAATTATTGCATATACTTCTTCTTTTTTCTTATTAGGGTAATTGGGATAATTCTTAATAAAACCAGCTTCTATTAAATCATCAATAATGGAAGATATTCTACCATTGTTTGGCAGTTTTAATTTATCTGTTATTTGATTTCTTGTTAAACCATTCCAACTATTTGAAAGACAATTAATGACTTCATAATGTAAAGAATTTGTTAAAAACATTGATTCAAATAATTGTTTTTTTTCACTCTTTAAAGGTGAATTTTCTCTGAAAAAAATCATATCAATATTTTGACTTATTGTTAATTCTTTAGAGAAATAGTCTAAATAATAAGGAATACCTCCAAATACCATATATATTTCAGCAATATTATAATTAGATAATAACATTCCTTTATTTATAGTTAAAAATTCTTTTACTTCGTTTAATTTAAAGGGTTGTAATTTAATTTGTTTTGTCACTCTTTTATAAAGACCATTATAAGCATTTAAGATTTTCTTAATAATCCAGCTTGTGACAGAACCAGAAACAATAAGCAAAATATCATGTCTTTTAAAAACAAAATCATTTAAGAAAAATTCAAGTGAACTTATTAACTCACCTCCTGTAATATCCATCCAAGGAAATTCATCTAAAAAGATAACTTTCTTAGTGGTTTCATCAGTTAAAGCTATTTTATCTCTTAAAATGTTAAATCCGTCAAACCAATTATTAATTTCTAGATTTGTTTTTAATTTGACTTGGAATTGTTTAAATGTCTCATCTTTATTTTTGTTTGATAATCCCGAAAAATCAAAGAAGAAACTATTATTAAAAAACTCATTGATTAAAAAAGACTTTCCAACTCTTCTTCTGCCATAAAGTATAATAAATTCACTCTTGGTAGATTCATAAGCCGATTTAAGTACTTGCTTTTCATAATTTCTACCGATAATATTTTCAATCATAATACCTCCTGTGTCTAAATGTGATTTTTTATTGAGATTTAGACATATTAATTATAACCTTAATTGCAGTAAAATGTTAATAAAATGCTTGTTTGGTCTAAATGTGTCTTTTTATTGAGATTTAGACAACAGATAAAATGGTTAAATAATTAAAAGTATTAGTTATAGTTTCATCCTAGTTAATCTTATAAAAAAAGGTACACTTTTTCTATGCAAGTTCATATAAGACCTCACTTAGATTTTTTAATGTTTTAGCTGGATAATATTTGGAATATTTTAGAAGTTTTTTAATATCTATTCCGTTCGTTTTAGCATAGTTTATTAAAGCAATATTTACTTCATCACTAGGTTCAAATTCAGTGGCAAGTTCTAAAATTTGTAGAGTTATTTTGTTTTTATTATTAATTTCACATCTAGCTTTTCTTAATATAAATTTTTGAGTGCCAATTAAGACTTTTCGTACTCTAGAAGATTCTTTGTTTGTTACTATTTCAATAACATTTGGCATTTGTCTTGTTCCACCAATTGCGTTAAGTAATCCTAAACCTGAATAAAATCCAATT
>JAISJY010000182.1 GCA_031261365.1 Caryophanales bacterium
TAGGTTTATCAGTGGCTGTTGGTTTTAAGACAGGTTTATTTAATATTGGAACTCCAGGTCAATATACGGCTGGAGGAGTGACTGCTTTATATTTAGCTATTTTATTTCCACCTATTCCTGTTTTACATATTATAGTTTGTTTAGTTGGAGCTATTTTAGCTGGGGCTATTGTCGGTTTAATTCCAGGTTTATTGAAAGCATTTTTTAATATTAGTGAGGTTATAACTTCTATTATGCTTAATTATATTACAACTTATGGAGCTATTATTTTTGTTAATAATCCTAAAGTTCGTGATATTCAAAGTGCGATGATAAAAATTAATTTCTCGAGTACGGCTAAATTATATAGTTTTGGTATTGGTAAATTAGATATTGGAATTATTATTGCAATTATCAGCATTATTATTGTTTCAATTGTTTTATTTAAAACTAAATTTGGTTATAAACTAAGAGCAGTCGGTTTAAATAAAGATGCTTCTAAATATGCTGGTATGAATACAAAATTATTAACTATTTTAGCTATGGTTATTGCAGGTGGTTTGGCAGGATTAGCGGCTGTTTTATCTTTCCTACCTAAAACACCTAGTGCCATGATGCGAGCCGAGAATACAGTTAGAGCTATTGGTTTTGATGGTATTTTTATTGCTTTAATTGGAGGAAGTGACCCTTTTGGAGTTGGTTTATCGGCTTTATTTATTAGTTTTTTAAGAGAAGGTTCAACTAGTGTTCAATTATATGGTTTTAGTAAAGAGGCAGTTGATGTTATTATCGGTGTTATTATTTATTTAGTAGCTATTCAAAGTTTTATTAGAGTATTTATTAATAAATGGCCTAATTTCTTTAAAAAGTTATTTAAAAAGAAAGGAAAGGAGGTTATAAATGAATAGTTTATATTTATTTTTAGGGCAAGTTTTAATTATTGCAATTCCTTTAATTGTAACAGCTTTAGGTGGAATGTTTACTGAACGAAGTGGGGTTATTAATATTGCTTTAGAAGGTATTATGATTATTGGGGCTTTTGTCGGCATTTTGTTTTTAAATGTTATTCCTTTTAAAAGTGATGGGACAGGCTTTTTAGCTTATTTTTTAGGAATGTTTTTTGCAGGTTTAGCAGGAGCTTTAGTTGGTTTATTACACGGTGTAGCCTCTATTAAAATGAAAGGAGACCAGACTATTAGTGCGACCGCAATTAATACTCTTATTCCTGCTTTATGTATTTTATTAACAGTTACTTTCAATATTTCTGGAGTTAGTGATTCCGAGAAGTTTCAGATTCATAATGCGGAGTTTTTAAAGATAGATGCTGTTCCTTTGTTAAGTCAAATACCTGTTATTGGAGACATTTTCTTTCAAAGAACAAGTCCAAGTTTATATTTTGGCATTATTATCATTATTATTTCTTGGATAGTGATTAATAAAACAAGATTTGGTTTGCGTTTAAAGGCTTGTGGTGAAAATCCTTCAGCAGCTGATTCGGCAGGTATAAATCCGATTAAGTATCGGTATTTTGGAGTTGCTCTTTCAGGTATATTAGCAGGTGTGGGTGGTTTCTTTTTAGTAACCGGTTATTCTAGTGAGTTTATGGCAAATAGCACAGCTAGTTATGGCTTTTTAGCTTTGGCAATAATGATATTTGGTAATTGGAAGCCAGGTGGTATTGTGGGAGGAGCTATCTTATTTGCCACTTTAGTAACTTTATCAAGTGGTTTAGCTTATTTCCCATTCTTAGAAAATCTTTTGAATAGATGGAATATTGATAAAGAGATTATTCATATGTTACCTTATATTACCACGATTATTGTTTTAATTTTTGCTAGTAAAAACTCTCATGCTCCAGCCTCTGAGGGTATTCCTTATGAAAAATAAGAATATTTATATTTTTAATGCTTGTTGCATTGTTTTAACGATTATTTTAATTATTTTTTCCCATTTCTTTTTATTTGAAAAGTTTGTTTGGTTAAGTTTATTAAGTGATTTTGCGACTTTATTTGGGGTTATTTATAATTCTCTTTTATTAACTAATGAGAAATATGGAATGCATTTTGGTATTGCTAATAATATTTGTTTAGGTATTTTTTGTTTGTTACAAAGAGTTTGGTTCACTGCTGCTTATTCGCTTATTTATTGTATTCCGAGCTTGATTTATGGTATTTATTTACAAAGAAATGTTAAAAGTAGTGAAGTAGTAGTTATTAAAAGATTAACTAATACTCAAATAATTCTATCAATATTATATTGGTTTTTAATGGTTATTGTTCTTTCTTTAATTTTATTAATCTTAAAAGGTAATCTTTGGTATTTAGATGCTTTGCTTAATACTTCCTTATTAGTTTCTTTATTTTTATTAACGAGAGGCTATTATCATTCCTATTATTACTTTATGATAGGTATAGTTTTCGCGGTTATTTTATATTCCTTATTAGCTTTTCAAGAAATATCTAATTTAACAATGTTAATTATGTGGGTCTTATATTTTGCTGGGGCTTTAGTTGGCTTAAATAGTTGGAAAAATAAATATAAGAGACAAAATAAATGTTAAAAAGGAGCCTTTTGGGCTCCCTTCTCTTATTTTTTGAAGAAAAAATTAACAGACATTTCTAGATAAGGTTCTCCTTTATAGTTTGGGTATATCTCCTTTACTTTATTTTTCATTTCAAAAGCTGAATTACTTTGTTGAGCTATCTTTAAAACATCATTCAAGTAAGCAATTTTACTACTTACTGCTTTTTGATTTTCAGGGGTATGATGGGATGATAAAATTAAATTAAACCTTTTCTTTTGAAATGTTTCTAAAACTTTAATCATCTTTTTACCTGCTTCTGCTCCTTCTATAATGGAATGAGTATCACCTCCTAACATATGGGTGTAAACAGCATTTATTTCGGGGATTTCTACATCAAAAGCCTCAGCAGTTTTAAGAATGTTTAACTTTATACCCGCGATTTCTAGTTTGGGTGTTTTGATGTAATTTGTAATTGAGTTGACATGGTTGTCATAAGCATCTCCAAAAGCTTTACTAAAATTATCAACCATTATTTTAGATGCTCCATTGGCAAAGTTTTCGGCTTCTTTTGTTGAATACCTTTTGACATTTTTTAGAAAAGTTGCTCCTGTGGGATGATAAGCAATTAAAACACCTTTGCTGACAACGCCTAATTCTTTAAGGTAGTTTTCTAGTTCAATGTTATTTTCATAGAAATCAGGTGATTCTATGATTACCACTTCACTCCCTTTTTGAAGTATTAATACTTCATCATTCATTGGGTCATTTGTTTGATAAGCGTGTAATTTGATTGCACCGAGGTCAAAAATCTCTACTTCCCCTTTTTGTAATTTTATTTTTTTCATATTTTAGCCACTCCTTTATTGGCTTATCTTTATTATATTTATTTCATAAAAGTTGTCAAGAGGGTAAATTATTTATTAAAATATCTTTTTTTTGAAAATAATTTAACACTTTTAAAATAATCTGTTATAATATTAGTATTAGTAATCATTACTATTAAGGAAAATACATTGAGACATTCAAAAAAGAGAGAATTAGTTAAAGAGATTGTTGTTGAGTTAGGAAATCATCCCACGGCTGATGTAATTTATGAAAGAGCTCGCTTAAAGGAAAAAAACATTAGTTTAGGAACAGTTTACCGTGACCTTAATTTCTTAGTTAAAAGTAATGTTTGTCACTCTGTAACGCTTGGAGATGGCTTGATTAGGTTTGATAATAATATGTTGCCTCATGCTCACTTTGTTTGTACTGTCTGTGGAGAGATAACTGATATTAAGAATTACCATTTAGACACTACCGAATTAGAAAATGAAGGCTACAACATTATAAACGAGTCAACGATATTTAAGGGCGTTTGTCCGAAATGTAAGAACTAATAATTTCAAAGGAGGAAAAAGAAATGAAGTCGATTACGAGATTTAATATTCAATACGCTCATCGTTTTTTAAATTATGAAGGCGAGGCTCAGTATTTACATGGGCATACAGGGAGCTTAATTATTGAAGTAGCTGGAGAAGTTGATGAGAGAACAGGTTTTGTCTTTCCTTGCAATAGTATTAAAAATATTGCTTGGTCTTATTTAGTTAGTTTTGACCATGCTCTTATTTTGCAAGAAAATGACCCACTACTTCCAGGTGTTCTTGAAACTTATGAAAAACAAGGCATTAGGAATGGAGCACCTACTAATAAGTCATTAGGCTTAGAGATTAAAGGGAAACTTGCAACCGCTTACCCAGAATGCCGTTTAGTAATTGTTAAGAAAGTTGCTACTTGTGAAAATCTTATTGAAGTATTCTATGAAATATTAAAAGATAAGTTCCACATTTCTAAATTAACATTTAGTTCTGGTGACAACTCTGCTTCTCAAGAATACCATTAGTTGTTAGTTTTTTAAAGAAAATTGTTTAATTCTTTTAATGTAACCCCTTGCTTTTTACTTTTTAAATAAAATAAGATTAACCCATTGGGAAAAAAAGACTATAATATTTATAAGATGTTTAGTTGTAAACAGAAGGTAAATATAAAGGGGAAGGAAATGAAGAATAAAACTAAGTTTTGTAAGAGTATCTTGTATCTTTCTTTTATTTCTCTTTTTGGTTGTGTACCACCGCTTAATTATCAAAGCTATATGCAAGAGAATATGGGCGGTAATACTTCGGTAGAGTGGCAACCGGGAGAGATAAAAGAGAATATAAATGGTGAGATTACAGTTTGGTGTCCGAGTGAAGACCGTTCGGTGACTAATGAAATTGTACGGAGATTTAAAATTGAATACCCGAATGTAACTGTTAAAGTTAGTGAAGTTGCAGAGAATAAATCTAAGGATCAATTTTTAAAAGACCCTGCCAAAGCGGCTGATGTCTTTGCTATTGTTGATAATGATATTCCAACTTTAGCAGAAGCAGAATATTTATTTAAAATACCTAATGTTGAAGTTCCGCTTGGCAAGAAAACAATTAATTTTTCTGATAAGATAAAGAGCGAGTCTTTGCCTTGGACAATTACTCCAATGTCATATCCTTTTGATGGAGTTAATTTATATGGCTTTCCTCAAACAGCCGATAATGGCTATTTGTTGATGTATAACAAAAGTTTAATTAATGAAAATCAAGTTGCTAGTTTAGAAACTATTTTAGAGGTGGCTAAAACTAATAATAAGCAATTTATGTATGATTATAAAAATGGTTTTTATTTGCCTGGTGCTTTTTTGGCAAATGGAGGACATTTACAAGTTGAATTTAAGAATAATAGATTTGTTCAAGTTTGTGATTTTAATGATAATAATGGAGTTCAAGCAGCTGAAAGAATGAAAGCTATTGTTAATGAGTATGGTTCAGCTCTTTATGCTTCTTCTGATAATGGAGAGATTCAAACTAAATTCAAAGATAATTCAGCTTTAGGAGTTATTACAGGTACTTGGAATGTGGAAAATGTGGAAAGGGCTATCGGGAGTAGTAATGTTGGCTTTGCTAGATTACCAACTATTAATATTAATGAAACTCCCAAGACAATGGGAGCTTTTAGAGGTGTTAAAGCTTTAGTGGTAAAAAGTTCTACTACTTATCCTTTGGCAGCTTTAGCTTATTCTAGTTTTGCAACTAATTATGATAGTCAATATTTAAGATTTATTGCTAGACAAGCAGGTCCAAGTAATATAGAATTAACCGAATTAAAAGAAGTAACTGATAATAAAATGTTACAAGCCTTGACTTTATCACAACAAGCCGAGACTAGTGTTTCTCAAGCTTTAGCAACTACTCCTTTATTTTGGGATGCGATGGGGGCTTTGGGAACAACAATTGGAAATGGGAATGCTACTTGGGGTGTTTTTCCGAATTCAAAAGCAATTTTGGATGCTATTGTGGCTCAAATGACAACTAATTAATATGAAAACAATAAAAAAATATCTTTCTTTAATTGGTTCATTCATTAGTTTAGTTTTATTGATATTAGTTTTGTTTACTGAGAACTTAAAGATTATTAATCTCCGCTCCTTTAATGGTTTTGAGTTATTGTTTGGTAAGAATATTGAATTAAATAGTTTAGTTATTGCTGTTTTTACTTTTAGTTTTCCAATTTTACTTTTTGTTTTATTCTTATTAGTTTCCTTTGTATTTTATTTATTAGCTTTCTTCAAAAAGAATAAACATTTTCAATTTTATGCTTCTGTTTTCTTACTATTAGGCTTTTTTAATACCTTTATTTCTTATTCATTTGTTTTAGGTAATAATTATGATGAGTTAATAACCTTAGGCTATTCTTCTTATCAAGGTGGTTTTGCTCCTGTCTTAGTAGGTATTTTAAGTTTATTATTTGGGGCATATTCAACTGTTTTATCTTATGAAAAAGAAATAGTTTGGGCTTTTCTAAACTTCTTTAAAAAGATAGGCATTAAAATCGCGAGGTTTTTTGTTGGTATTGCTTTAGGATTTGTTAATTTCTTTGTTAAAAAATATGAACAATTTTTAGAGGATGACAAAGATGGGCGAGTATCTTATTTAGTTATGGGTTGGTCATCTTTTAAAAATAAACAATATGTCAATGCTGTTTTATATTTCTTATCAGAGATTATTTTTATTGTTTTTATGATAGTTTATGGTTTCTTTGCTTTAGGTATGTTCTTTACTTTAGGAGATAAAGTTTATAATCCGGGTGGGCAATGGGACCCTGAATTAAATGATTTTGCTCCTGCTATTCCAGGTGATAATTCTATGACGGCTTTACTATTTGGTATCATTGTTCTTTTATTTATTTTTGCTTTTATTTATATTTATAATAGAAACTTGAATACTGCTAATCATAATAATAGATTAAAGTATTTTGTTGAATATTCCCACGCTTATAAAGAAAGAGAAGTCTTATTAAAGAAAGATAGTCAATTCTTTTTAGCTTTGGACTTTGATTTAAATGATAAAGATGCTAAAAAGTTATATCTTCAAAAGAGGAAAGAGTTTATTCTTGCTAATAATTTTGATAAATTAACGAATATTTTAATTTCACGCGTTAAGTTTAATATTTTAATAGATTATGATAATTATGCTCGGAAATTACTTTTACATGAGATTAAGTTTCATGAGGTTTTTGATAAGTATAATTTATTTTATAATCGGAAAATTGTTTTCTCTAATGCTATTAAATTAGTAGAAAAGCATGAGGAGATTTTGTTATTAATCAAAGGAGAACATCAATATTGTTTAACTAATGATATCGGTCCTGATAAATTAAAAGATAAAAGAGAGCAAGTGGCTATTGTTTCGGCTTATTATCATATTCATGATACAACAGCTAATCAAGTCATACTTAATGCTCAAAAAGGTTATAGTAAAGCTGAAATTGAAGGACAATATAATGAGTATTTAGCTAAACATTTAGGAGAGTTTGACGGTCGTCCTAAAAACTTTAAGGAAAGTATGGCGACTTTATTAAATGAAAACTTTTCAACGACTATTTTATTCTTACCTGTTGCTATGGCAGTTATTTTTGTTATTTTACCTTTGTTGTTTACTATTTTAGTAGCTTTTACTAATTATGGTCCAGGGCATATTCCAACTAATGAATTATTTGATTGGGTAGGTTTGAATAATTTCTTTAGTTTTTTCAAAAGTAATGGAGCTTCTAGTCAAGCTAAAACTATTGGAACTTTATTAGTTTGGACAATTATTTGGGCTTTCTTTGCTACTTTCTTAAATTATATTTTAGGGATGCTTTTAGCAATTATCATTAATCGGAAAACAATTAAATGGAAGAAGTTTTGGAGAACAATGTTTGTTATAAGTATTGCTGTTCCTCAATTTGTGACTTTATTAATAATGAATAGAATTCTTTCTGATAATGGACCTATTAATCAAACTTTAATTAAATATGGTTATAATATGATACCTTTTTTAAGTGACCCTTTCTTAGCTAAAGTGGTTGTTATTTTAGTAAACTGCTGGGTCGGTGTTCCATATACAATGTTAATTACTTCAGGTATTTTAATGAATATACCAGCTGATTTATATGAGGCAGCAAGTATTGATGGAGCTGGACCAACAAAACAATTCTTAAAAATTACCTTACCTTATATGTTATTTGTAACAGGTCCTTATTTGATAACTCAATTTATCGGTAATATTAATAATTTTAATGTTATTTATTTCCTAACAGGGGGCGGACCGAGCAATGCGGCTTTAGACCATGCTGGAGATACCGATTTATTGATTACTTGGTTATATAAATTAACGGTTAATGAACAACAATATTCTATGGCTTCAACTTTAGGTATCTTTATTTTTGCGGCTTGTTCAATAATTTCTTTAGTTCTTTATGCAAGGAGCGGTTCAGCGAATTCAGAGGAGGCATTTTCATAATGGAAAGAGTGGGCGAAAAAATGTCAATGCGGACAAGACGCATAATTGTAGATGTTATTCTGTATGTTATTTTAAGTGTTTTAGCAATTATTTGGATTTTACCGATAGTTTGGTTAGTTTTACAAAGTTTTTCAGCCGAATATGGAGGAGAGGGTAGTTCTCTAATTCCAACAAATTGGGGTATTTATTCTTATGTTGAATTATTATCAAATAGAGTTTTTAAAGGGTATTTTCCAGGTCAAAATGGGGAGTTAATTCCTTTGTGGGATGTTTCACAATATAATTATGTCCAATGGTTTTTAAATACCTTATTAGTGGCAGTTATTACAACGATTATTTCTACTTTATTAGTTTTATTTACTAGTTATGCTTTTAGTAGGTTAAGATTTAAGTCCAGAAAAACGATGATGAAAACGATTATGGTTTTAGGAATGTTTCCGGGTTTCTTATCAATGATTATTTTGTATCAAATATTAGATTTAGTGGGTTTAACTTATTCTTTATTTGGTTTAATATTGTGTTATGTAGGTGGGGCTGGTATGGGTTATTATGTTTGTAAAGGTTTCTTTGATACTGTTTCCAAGAGTATTGATGAGGCAGCTATGTTAGATGGGGCTAATAAATTACAAATCTTTTATAAAATAACCTTACCTTTAGCAAAGCCTATTATCGTCTACACGGTTATTACTTCTTTTATGGGTCCTTGGTGTGATTATATTTTGTCTTCTTATTTATTAGGAGGAAGTATTTTAACAGAACAGAGCGGTTGGACTATTGCTATCGGTTTATATGATATGTTAATGGGACAGTCTACTAATGTTATGTATTATACTCAATTTTGTGCTGGAGCGGTTTTAATTGCAATTCCGATTTCTATCTTATTTATTTTTGTGCAAAAGTATTATGTATCTGGAATTACAGGAGGGAGTGTAAAATAATGAAAAAAATATTATTATTTCTCTTTAGTGCTTTTTTATTAACAAGTTGTATTAGAGGCAATATGCCAATGCCTAGTGGTTATGTTCCTCCTATTGAGTCTAGTAGTTCTTCAAGTGATGATAATACTAGTGAAAGTAGCAGTGAAGATGTGGATGAGAATGTTCATATTCCTGATAAATTAACTATTCATTATCACCAAGACGATGGGCAATATGGTAATAAGAGATTTTATGTTTGGGCAGGAGGAGTTGATGGTAAGGAATTACCAACTTATGAGGCAGATGAGTTTGGTATTTATTATACTTTCTACCCTAAAACAGATTACCCAACTCATTATACTTTTAATTATATTATTAAGAATGCTAACACTTGGTCAGGGCAAAGTACCGATACTGTTATCTCTTATAGTGATTTTCCTCCTATTTTAACAGGGGAAGATTATTATGAATTAGAAGTCTTTTCTATTTATGGTTCAGGTGGGGAAATTGAGGTTTACCCAACTTTAGCAGAGGCTAGTGGTGATAGATTTATTGACGCCTCCTTATTAGCAAATTGGAAGACTATATCAATTAAGAGTAACCAAGAAGGGAAAGTTAATAATTGGGCTTTATATGCTTTGGATTCTTCTTTTTATGCTTTAGATTCTGTTCATCAAACAACCAAGAAAGAAGAGTATAAAATCCAAGAAAGTTCTAATAACTTTGTTGCTAGTAATTCTTTTGATATAACTTTAGGACAGGATGCTGACCCGAATGTTGTTTATCAAATAACAGGTACTTTTGTTTCTGATCCTACTAAATTAAAATTAAGAAATGTGAGTATGATTAATCTTTATGAAACGGATAAGTTTGTTAGTGATTATACTTATAATGGAGATGATTTAGGAGCAAGTTATACGACAGAGGCTACGACTTTTAAATTATGGGCTCCGACAAGTGCTAAAGTAGATTTATATATTTATTATGTAGGAACTCCGGCTGTTTTAACTGAGAACCCTAGCGAGAATAAAGCTAATGATATGCATGCTACTTACCCAATGAATAAAACGAGTAAAGGTGTTTGGTCTTTAACTTTAACAGGTAATCAAGCAGGGTATTTTTATAATTATATGGTTACTAATTCAGAAGGAGCGAATGAAGTTGTTGACCCTTATGCTCATGCGGCTGGTTTAAATGGTGTTAGAGGAGCAATTGTTGATTTCTCTCAAACTAATCCTGCTAATTGGAGTGATTTGCCTTTGAAATGGGATGGAACAATTAGAGATATTTCAGCTCCAAGTGATTTAGTCGTGAGTGAGGTTCATATTAGAGATTTAACAATGGACAGTACTTGGAATGGAACTTTGGAGAATGCTGGTAATTATAGAGGTTTTTATGAAAGTGGAACAACTTATACTAAAAGTGGAACAACTGTCAAAACAGGCTTTGACCATTTAGAAGAGTTAGGAGTTAATGCTGTTCAAGTTTTACCTTTTTTTGATGCTGATAATGAAGAAAGATTAGGAAATGATTCAACAGGAAATCCTTATAGAAAGTTTAATTGGGGTTATAATCCTTTAAATTATTCTGTTTTAGATGGGGCTTTTTCTAATGACCCAGCTAGTCCAACGGCTAGAATTAATGAGTTTAAGGAATTAGTATCTGCTTATGCGAATAATGCTAACAAGACTAGAATTATTATGGATGTTGTTTATAATCATGTTTCTAGTGTTTCAGGGAGTAATTTTACTAAAATAGTTCCTAAATATTATTTTAGAACGAATGCAGAGGGCTTTTATACTAATGGTTCTGGAGTGGGAAATGAAACTAAAAGTGAAGCTCCAATGTTTCGGAAGTTTATTGTTGATTCTTTAAAATGGTGGGCAACTGAATATAAAATAAAAGGTTTTAGATTTGATTTAATGGGTTTAATTGATGTTGAAACTATGCGACAAGTGAAAGAGGCTTTATATTTAATAGACCCTGATATTGTTATTTATGGAGAAGGTTGGACAGGAGATGGTTCACATTATAATGATGCTAATAGAGCCATAACTAGTAGTATTTATGCTAGTTTGTATCATTCAGAGGCATCTCATGGTTCAGTTGGAGCTTTTAATGATGCAGGCAGAAATGCTATTAGAGGTGGTAATAATCAAGGCTGGGGTGGTTCAGCTTATCCAGGTTATGGTTTTATTTCTCAAGGTAGTGGAGACCTTAGTACTGAAACAAAATTAGAAGTGGCAGATATGTTAAGAGGCATTACCACAGGTAAAGGTGGTAATCCTTATCAAACTATTAATTATGCTTCTTGTCATGATAACTATACTTTGTATGACCAACTTTATTCAACTTTAAGTAATGATGGAGGTAATACAGCTCCTTCTAATAGTTTAGTTGCTCAAGCTAGTGTAGCAGTTAATGGAGCAATTATTTTATCACAAGGTATTAGTTTTCTAAATGGTGGAGAAGAGATATTTAGAAGTAAAAAATTATCATATGAAGATATTCATAAAATGGTGAATGAGGATGGGGAAGAGTTTGATGGTACTAATGGAACGCCTTATACTAATGGGGAAGAAGCTAGTGTTGTTAATATGTATGGGGATTGGATTAGTCATAATTCTTATAATATGTCAGATGCGACTAATAGTTATAAATATGATAGAAAAATTGATTTATTAGATTATTTTAATGAGTATAAAGAAATTATTTCTTTAAGAAAACAAATTAGTAGATATTCTTTTGCAGATATGAATAATACTTTTGCTTTTGGAACTAATAGTGATGAAAGTTACAGAACAACAGTTGGTTATATTTCTCATGGTCCGAGTAAGTATGCGGTTTTATTAAGTGGTCGGGGAACTGATAGTAATCTTTGGATTCCAGAGGCAGGTAGTTATACTTTGATTTATTCTTCCCTTAATTCTTCTTCTCATAATTTTGATTATGGGCAACAAATTGTTTTAAATAATTTTGAATTAGTAGTTTATAGGATTAATTAATGAAAAAAGAAAATGAAGTTGTAGATGCTTATTCAATTAAAGGAAAGAGACTTTCTAAAGAGGAGTTAAACTTTTCTAAAAAAGAAAGATTTTTATTTATGTTTTTAGGAGCTGTTGGTTTACTTTTAGGATTTGCTGTGATACTTTTGATAGAGTATTTTAAGCATAGATAGGGGGTTATATGAAATTAAAATCATTATTGTTAACCACATTTTTATTAGTTACAGGCTGTTCAATTAGGCAGTTTCCTGTTAAAGATTCAAGTTCAGATACTAGTACTGATTCTAGTTCTGTTTCTGTTATTTCTTCAGCCTCTGTCCCTGTTGTTGAAGACTATGCTTCTTGGGTTGATTCTTGGAGTGAGGAAGGTCATCTTTATATTCATTATAAAAGATTAAGTGCTAATGCTTTGGAATATAATGAGTGGGCAATTTGGATTTGGCAAAATGCTCCTTATGATTTAGAAGGTGCGATTTATTGTGCTAGTGATCCCGCGGTTCAAGATATTTATCACCCTATGACTGATTCTTGGATGACTAATATTGGGGCAAGTGGTTCTGATTTTGAGCCAAACGGGGGCAGAGTTGCTGATATTGATTTAAAAGCCGACATTATTAGTGGTAAATCTGGTAAGAGTGTTTCTTTTGAAGGGGCGACTAAGGTTGGTTTTTTAATACCAAGACAAGATTCAATGGATGGGAGTAGTCATTGGATTAGTGATGGAGGAGCTAACACTTATATTTATGATTTTCAAGACCACTTTAGAGAAAATGGTTCAATGCATATTTATGTCCAACAAGGTTCAGTTGGTGATTTTAGTTTTGGGGATTCTGATGTTCCTATTCCAAGTAATCCGACTGTTAATGATACAACAGGAGCTTATGTTTCTGAAAATGAATTAATGGATGTTTCTTCAACTGATGCTTACCCTAATTCTATTCCAGAGACTAGTCAAAGTTTTTATAATGAGGCTGGTATTGGTTATCAAATCTTTGTTCCTTCTTTTGCAGATTCAAATGGAGATGGACTTGGAGATATTAGAGGTATTATTAATTCTTTAGATTATTTAGAAGAATTAAATGTTAATGCTTTATGGCTGACACCTATTCAAGAGAGTGAAAGTTATCATGGTTATGATATCACCGATTTTTATAAAATAGATTCTAAGTTTGGAACAGAGGAAGATTATTTAGAGTTATTAACAACAGCCCATAGCAAAGGTATTAAAATCGTGATGGATTTTGTAGTTAATCATACGAGTAAAAATAATATTTGGTTTAAGAAATCTCAAAGGGCAAGTGTGGAGGACAATAAAGAATACCGAAATATGTATCATTGGAGATTTAAAGGTGATTTAGTTCCTAAATGTACAGTTTTTGGGGAAGAATATGCTACTTGGGGAATGGTTAAAGTAGAAAATCATTCGGACTGGTATCGGGACGGGGAATCTGATTATTATTATTTTGCTAAATTTGGTAGTGGAATGGCTGAATTAAATTATGATAGTCAATTAACGAGAGATTTAGTTGTTGAAATGGCAAATTATTGGTTAGATTTTGGAGTTGATGGTTTAAGATTAGATGCTGTTAAACATATTTATATGCGGGATGAGAGTCAAAAGCCTAGCACTGATAATGGAGATAGAGCAACTTCTAATATTGTTGTTGATACAGGTTATAGAACTTTTTATGATGAGGAATTAATGAAAGAGGAGACAGTTTCTTATGATTATTCTACTGATAAATTAAAGAATATTAACTTTTGGAAAGAGTTTTCTTTTAAAGTTAAAGAAGATCACCCTAATGCTTATTTAGTAGGAGAAAACTTTGATGGTTGGGACCAAAGAGTTTCACCTTATTATAAAGCTCTTGATTCTCAGTTTGATTTTGGTTTATATTATCATAATTTGG
>JAISJY010000078.1 GCA_031261365.1 Caryophanales bacterium
TAAGTTTTTTGGTTTACATGAAGTTTGTTATTCAATTGACTCTAAAATTATTGGTCATGATAGAGAAAAAGTAAGAAATATAAAAAAGCAATTAGAAAGTCAACCTCCTCTACTAAAAGTTAATTCCATGTTTTCTATATTTATAATAAAAGTAAAATATGAATTAAAAGAAGATTTTGGACAAAGTTATTTAATTGATATTTATGCATCTTTGGAAAGATTATTTAAAAAAGTTAAAAAAATAAATCTTTTATGTTTTAACATTGGAGAGCCGTTTTATTTAGCTGAAAATGATTTTTTAAAAGTAGTTTTATCAGTGACAAAGATAAGTGCAGTTGGGGATGATGTTTACTCTCGAATTTTAACGAAAAATGATGTTGTAATCATTAAGAACAAACTAATACATATTTTACTTGAAGATGAATTTATAAATCAAGCAGGAGAATTTGAGGTTCTATCAATTATAGAAACAATTTACAATTAAATGAACCAATTTATGAGATTAGCTATTTTAGAGGCTAAAAAAGGAATTAAATCTAATCATGGAGGACCATTCGGAGCAGTTATCGTTAAAAACAATGAAGTAATTGCTAAAGCACACAATACAGTTGTTAAAGAACACGATCCAACTTGCCACGGAGAAATGGGAGCCATTAGAAAGGCTTGTAAATCATTAAAAACTTTTGATTTAAAAGGTTGTGAAATATATACCACAGGCGAACCTTGCCCCATGTGTTTAGGTGCTATTTTATGGTCTAACATTGATAAAATCTATTATGGTTGTAATATTATTGATACTGAAAAAATAGGCTTTAGAGATAAAAGATTTTATGAGTTTAATCAATTAGAAGACAAAACCAATTTTATTAGTGAATTAGATAGAAAAGCTTGTTTAAAGTTATATGATTTATATTTATCTTTAACAAATAAAACATCTTATTAAATAATTCTTACCAATATTTTAAAATCTTTTATTAATTCTATTGCTTCTTTCAACTTGATTTGCTTGTTTACCAAACTCGGTATCTATCATTTCAAAGTATACCTCTTCATCTGTATCAAGCGTTCTATAACCATCATCTATTATTTGACTATAATGAACATAAATATCTTCTCCTCCATAATCAATAAATCCAAACCCTTTTGTTGAATTAAACCACTTCACTTTTCCTGTCTTTTTCATAATAATTCCTTTCTATATATTCTAGCTAAAATCAAACAACATATACCTACTTAGATGTTTTTTGCTAGTAATAATACCTTTATTCTTTTTGAATATTTAAGAACCAAACAAACTGCTGCTCTTATCGTGTTTCCTGTTGTATAAACATCATCAACAATAAGGATTTTACTATTTGCTTTTATCGGTTCTTTTAATACTAAAACTTTCTCAATTTCCTTCCGTTCAGCCCCATTTCTATCTGCTTGTTTATAAGGCTTGTTTTTTTCTAATACTTCTAATATTGGTAAGTTTAAAAGTTTAAAAACTTCAGTAACATGATTAAAACCTCTCTCTATATTTTCACTTTCATTTGAAGGAATAGGGACAACACTATAACCATAATATTTCATTTTCAAAATATTTAAATAATAATCTAAAAAAATATCTTTCAAAGGTAAATCATAACAACCTTTAAAACGATATAACAACTCTCTAAAATAACTTTTATATTCGTATAAAAACATATGTTCAATTCCCTTTATTCTTTTAATAGTTATATTCGGGTTCATTTGCTCATAACAATGCTTACACAAACACTTTTCTCTATTTTCAAAAACATTCTCTAAAGATAAAGGTATAAAAGTCTTAAAACAAGCTTTACAGACTATTGGCTTGAAAAATTGTTTTAATTGCATTATCTATCTCCTCTCGATGTTTTGTACTTAAAAATATAACTTCTCCATCAGGTTCTAAAAAGTTTCTACCAACTCTACCTGCCATTTGAATTAATGTTTTCTCTTCAAAAATATTATTCTCAGCATGATAAACAATTACCTGTAATCCTTTAAAAGTAACTCCTCTTTCTAAAATGGTAGTGGTAATGATACATTTATATAAACCTTTATGAATATTACTAATTATCTCTTCTCTATTTGAAGTTTTAGAAGATATATTTATTAAACCTTTAATAAAAAACTTTAACCAATAATATAAAGAAAGTCCCATATCAATAGTTGGAACATAGATAAAACAAATCTTTTTTCTTTTATTAAACTTTCTTAATTCCTTTATAAGTCTAAAAAACATTGAAAAACTATCTAAATATCGTGTTTTGGGTACAGGAAGGTCTTTTAAATGATACCGTCTTTTCAAAGTCAAAACAGTATTATTATTAATATCATTTTGACTAGGAGTTGCTGATAAGCAAACCGTCTTACCAATACAAGCATTTTTAACAATATTTATTAAAGTTTGGTTATTATAATAAGGAAAAGCATCAATTTCATCGATTATTAATATTTCAAATAATCCTTTATACCGATAAGCTTGATGAGCCGTAAAAATAATAATATCACCATCTAACTCTTCGTGATGTCTGCCATATACCAAAGTAACAACTGCCTTTGGAAAGAAGTTTTTCATTCTAAAACCAATTTCAATTACTAAATCCTTTCGAGGAATAACAATTCCAACTCTTTTGTTGTTATCTAAATAAACTTTTATCAATTTTGTTATTATCTCTGTTTTACCCGCTCCACAAACTGCATTTATTAAAACAGAATTACTTTTTTGAACTTCAATAAGTAATTTTTCAGAAATAATATCTTGTTCTAAAGTTAAAGGATATTTAAGACTAATATATTGTTTTGTAATGTGTCTTTCCTTAAAATCAGCCACTTCACCTTTAAAAATCAAACAACATCTACACACTTGTTCACTTTTTAATTCAAAAAATAACTCTGGATCAGAGTTCCCACATCTTTCACAAAAAAGTTTTTTATTCATAATATAATATCCGAATTAAAATACAATTTTAGGAATTATTTATTTTTATTTTTGAAATAGGTATAATATATTTATGTATAAAGTCATAAACAAAGAAAGCAATTATAAATTAAATATTCAAAACTCTATCTTTTTAGGTTTCTCTTTTAAAGCTGAACTAACTTCAATTGATACCATTATAAACAAAATTAAAAAGGAATATTCAGATGCCACTCATATTGTATATGCCTTTCTAGATAATAGTAACTATAAATACACCGATGACCAAGAGCCAAGTAAAAGCGCTGGTTTTCAATTATTAAATCTTCTTAAACAAAAACAAATATATAATTCATTATTAGTTGTTGTTAGATATTTCGGTGGCAAAAAACTCGGTAAATCTAATCTTTCTAAAGCCTATTATGAATGTGGACTTCAAACTCTATATTTAAGTGGCACTAATACCAATGAAATCATAAATGTGTCTTATATTTCAACAACATATACCGACTTCAATAAAATTAGCCATAGATTTCCTGATAAAATATATGAAATAAAATATGAAGAAAAAGTGTATTTTCTCTTAAATACCGAATATCTAAATTATTTAGAACCTAATAGTTATACTTTAATTGAACAAAAAGAATATCTTAATTCCACATTGGACGAAGCACATAAAAATAAGTAAATATAGCAATACCTGCTAATAAAAATAAAACATTATAAAGTATGCCTAAATATAATTGTTTTTTTGTTTTAACTAATTTATCTTGCCCTATTTGAGAAAGCATTATTTT
>JAISJY010000086.1 GCA_031261365.1 Caryophanales bacterium
ATTATTAACATTAAAATCATATTCATTATTTCTTAAATGATAGATTTGATTATGATTAATATTTTGTAAAATAATACCAATATGTTTAACTTTATTTTGGTAATAGTTATTGATTTCGTTTAATATTAAATAAGGGTTCTTGCCTGGCAAGTTTAAATCTAACAATAAAAACTCTATTTCTTTAACTTTTAAAGCTTCATAAAGTTCATTGCCATTTTTAAAAGTTTCAATATTATTAAACAAATTTGAGATATTTTCTTTGATAGCAAAGGCTTTCGCTTCGCTGAAATTACTAATAAAAGCTGTGGTATTCATCTTTCCTCCTTGTGTATTTAAATAGTTTGAACTAATATATTTTTACTACTCACCTATTCTATACTAAAAAAGATAATTAAAGTGTTTTATATTTTTCTCTTAAAGATTTAGTTTGATAATATATCTCAAAATGATAAAATTATCTCATGGGAAAAGAATATTTTTTTGCACAAAACAATAATACAAATGAAAAGATATATTTAAACAAATATTTAAAGAGGAAATTAACATTCTTAATAATAAAGAAAGTATTATTTGTATTATTATTATTAGTTTTACCAATGTTTTTGTTTCTTGGTGTGCTTTATTTGGGAAGAGAACATTTTTTAATTCCTTTTTTCCATTTTAATTTTAAATCAAGATGTTTATATATTTTTCTTTTATCGGCAATAATAGTTACATCTGTTTGGGTATCGTTTTTTATTAAAAAGACTAGATATATTGCTTCTTTTATCTTGAAAAACGGATTTGTTTATATTTTAATTTTTTTAATGTTTATTTCAATATTTGATAATATAACATATTCTTATACTCGTTCTTCTGGTGATTATATGCATATTTCTAATCATGATAAAAAATATATTATGAGATATGATTATTTTGATTTATTTCCGACAAATACAGATAAAGGTACTCTTGATTTTTATTTTTATTATTCTGATTTTGGCTTTGTTAGTAATTTTTTAATTGACTTTACAATTAAATACGATAATGATATCTTTTATAATGAAGAAGTTGATAGATTAAATATTTTTTCTGTTAATCATGAACTTGCTTTTGAAGATAATATGGCTTATTTTCCTCGCTCTTCCCTTACTAATTATGGTTTTGTTTTAAACGAAGAATCAAAAAGCATTAAATATTTTGCTACTAATCATTATGGAGAAACTATTTATTATGAACAATATATTGAACGCATTAATAAATATACCATACTATATTGAACTCTTGATAGAGTAAAAAGTCATTAGCTAGTTGCTATTATATTCTCTTAAAGATTTAGTTTGATAAAATATCTCAAAATGATATAATTGTTTCATGGGAAAAGAATATTTTTTTATTGAAAACTATAGTAAAAAGGGAAAGATAGGTTTAAGCAAAAACATTTTTCAAGAAATAGCTTATTATGTGCTTCGTTCAATTGATGGAGTTGATTTCTATGAAACAACTGCTTTTAAAGAATATAAACCTAAAATAATTTGTAATATTAGAGGGAGCAAAGTATCTCTTATCTTGAGTATTAGAGCAAATTATAATTATGATATTTTTGTTTTAAGTGAAACAATTAGAAAACAAATCATTCAACAAATAAAAGTATCAACAGAAGTTGACCTTCACAAAATAGATGTTCGTATTGAAGATGTCAGATAACAGTTTAAAGTTTACTCGCAACCACCAACACGAATTAATATTTTTGGCACTTTTTGAATATTTATTCTATAAAGATGCTGAAACAATTATGGAACCTCCTTCTTTAAATCAAATTATTGAAGATGCAACCGAAACAAAAAAAGAAGTTTTGCCTCCTTTTGTGGTGGATGTTGTTTTTTCTGCCGATGAACATTATCTTCAAGCCGTTAAAGATTTACAAGTTTGGCTTATAGAATGGGCTTTTGAAAGATTAGGAATTGTGGAAAGGAGTGTTTTATTATTAGCCTATATTGAGAGATACTTTTTTAATACTCCCAAAATTGTTCTTATTAATGTTTGTATTAAATTAACAATAAAATATACAACTGAGGAAAGAGCCTCATCTTTCATTAATGGAATATTAGAAAATGTTTTACAATGAAAGCCGATTTCATTACTGTTCTTGAATTAAATAAGAGAATTAAACTAACATTAGAAGATAATGTCTATTTAAGAGATGTTTTAGTTAAAGGAGAAATATCAAATCTAACTAAGCATTCTTCTGGACATTTTTATTTTTCTTTAAAAGATGCAAATGCTTCTATTAAAGCTATAATGTTTGGAGCAGGGAGAAATCCTAAATATAAAACCTTAAAGGATGGTGATTCTATTTTAGCAAACGGTTCGGTATCTTTTTATGAAAACAGAGGGGATGCTCAACTTTATGTCACTAATATTATTTTAGATGGAATTGGCTTACTATATCAACAATATGAAGCCTTAAAACAAAAATTATCTTTATTAGGTATTTTTGCTGTTGAACATAAAAAAGCTATACCTTTATTTCCTCACAAAATAGGTATTATTACCTCAAGAACAGGTGATGCTATTCATGATGTTTTAACTACTATTAAAAGAAGATACCCTTTAGTTGAAACTTTTGTTTTTCCAACAACCGTTCAAGGAGATTTAGCAAGTCAAGATATAATTAAATCACTTTTATTAGCTGATAAACAAGGTTTTGATACTCTTATTTTAGCTAGAGGTGGTGGCTCATTTGAAGATTTATGGTGTTTTAATGATGAATTACTTATTGAAACTATTTATAATTTAAAAACTCCTTTGATAACAGGGGTTGGACATGACCCAGATTATACTTTAGTAGATTTTGTGGCTGATTTAAGAGCACCTACTCCAACAGGGGCGGCTGAAAGAGCGACTCCTTATACTTTAAAAGATTTAAATACCACTTTACAAAACTACAAAAGTACTTTGGTTAATAGAATTACAAACACAACTGATAAAATGGAAACGAGGTTAAATAATATTAAAGAGAGACCTTTATTCAAACAAAAAGATTATTTATATCGGAATTCGGCTTTATTATTAGATAACTTAATTAATTCTTTGGCAATGAATGCTAAAAACTTTATTAGTTCAAATCAAAATAAAATATCATTATTGAAGACCCATTTAGCTAATAATTTTCTTTATAATTACCGAAATAATTTAAGTCTTATACAACAATTAAAAGGAAAGTTGGAAGCTTATAATCCTTTGGGAGTTTTGCAAAGAGGTTATAGTATTGTGGAGAATAAAGGTAAAATATTGACTAGTATCACTAATGTTAAGATAGATGATGAGATTAAAATTGTTTTTAAAGATGGTAGTGCTGAAGCTAAAATAAAAGGAGTAGAACATGGAAAAAATTAGTTTTGAAGAATCAATTGGAAGATTAGAAAAGATTGTAAAGTCCTTAGAAAACGGTAATATGCCGGTTGACGAATCTATTTTGTTATTTCAAGAAGGAATAGGTTTAGTCAAGAAATGTGAAGAATTGTTAAAAAATGTTCAAGAACAAACAACTAAGATTTTTGAGGAAAATGGGTTAGCAGATTTTAAAGAATAATGGATTATTTTAAGGTAATTGACGAGAGACTTAAAAAAAGATATGATAACCCGAATACTCTTTTAGAGCAAATCTTTAATAGTGTTTTAAAAAGAAATGGGAAACGGTTAAGACCTCTTTTATTTTTAGCTTTATCAGAAGATTTTGCTTTGGAAATAAATGAGAATATTTTAAGTATTGCGGAAAGTATTGAATATTTCCATTTATCAAGTTTAATCCACGATGACTTACCTGCGGTTGATAATGATGATTACCGAGATGGTTCTTTAACTATTCATAAAATATATGGAGAAGGCAATGCTTTATATGCTGGCATTTATTTATCTTATTTAGGTTTAGATCTTATTAGTAAGGTTAATTTAGATATAATTCCTTATGCTTTAAAAGCTCTACAAGGAATTATTAGAGGTCAACTTTTAGATATTAATGAACCTTTAAATAAAGATATTTCAAAATATAAGACAGGTGAATTGTTTGCTTTTGTTTTTTCCCTACCTCTTCTTTTAAATAATAATTTAGAATATCTTGATGTTATGGCTGATTTTGGACTTAAATTAGGGGAATATTATCAATATCAAGATGATACTTTTGATAAGAAAAAGAATGATTATCAAGAAATTGACCTTATTTTTGAATATGAAAAGTTAACAAAAGATTTAATTATGAAAAAAGTAATGAAAAAAAATACTAATTCGCTTAAAATATTATTACAGATAGTAAAAAGGAATTATTAAAATGATTAATATCAACGATATTAAAAATCCAGCCTTCTTAAAAGATTTGTCTTTGAAAGAAAAGAAAGAATTAGCCACTCAAATTAGAGAGACTATTTATAATAAAGTCAGCAAAGATGGTGGTCATCTTTCTTCTAATTTAGGTGTGGTAGAATTGACTATTGCTTTGCATACAGTTTTTAATTGCCCTGAAGATAAAATATTATTTGATGTTTCTCATCAGTCTTATACTCATAAAATATTAACAGGCAGAGTTCAACAATTTAATAGTTCTTTGAGAGCTTTTAAAGGTCTTTCTGGTTATCAAAAACATTCTGAAAGTGTTTATGACCCTTATGATAGTGGGCATTCTTCTACTTCTATTTCTCATGCTGAAGGTTTAGCAATTACCAGGGATTTAAATAGGGAAAATTATCAAATTATTGCAGTTATTGGAGATGGAGCCTTATCTAATGGTTTAGCTTTTGAGGCTTTAAATAATTTAAGTGAATTGAATTCAAAAATAATTGTGGTTATTAATGATAATGATATGTCAATTTCTAAGCCTGTTGGTGGTTTAGGGAAAATGATGTCAAGTATTAGAAAATCAATTA
>JAISJY010000115.1 GCA_031261365.1 Caryophanales bacterium
GGTCATATTGGGCTCTTTTATTAGTATCAGAAAGTATTTCATAAGCTTGTTGGTCTTCTTTAAAATTTTCTTCAGCTCCCGGTGTTTTATTTAAATCAGGGTGATATTGTTTAGCTAACCTTCTATAAGCACTTTTTATTTCATCTTGATCAGCATTCTTTTTAACCCCTAATACCTCATATACATCTCTTTTATCTGCCATAACTCCCCCTTATAACTCAAATTGTGAAATCATTTCATCTAAATCAAACAATGACTTCTCAAGTATTTCATAATTTTTATCTTTTAAATGTTTCTTTATAATTGCCACTAATCTATTTATTCTTCTTACTTGAAAACCTTCCAATTCATTTTCACTCGTTAGCTTTTCAATAGTTTTAATAGACTGTTCACAACCATAAATAAGAATTGCCTCTTTCTTCCTTATTTCATCATGAAGTTTTTGTTCTTCAGCATTTCTAATCATTTGTTGTATTTGCTCTTTCTCTAAAGAATCATAACCTGTAATCGTGATTATCTTCTCAATACCACTCCGAGCATCCTTCGCTTTAACATTTAAAATACCATTAGCATCAATTGTAAAAGTAACCTCAATAGATGGAGCTTCCCGACTTGAAGTAAAAATACCATTAAGCGTAAAACTCCCCAAAAACATATTATCTTTGGCTAAAGCTCTTTCTCCTTGATAAACATTAAACTCTATAATGTTTTGATGTTTACTAATAGTAGTAAAATTATGATATCTAACAGTCGGTATAGTAGTATTCCGATTAACCACAGGCACCATTACTCCACTTGCATCCTCAATTCCTAAAGTCAATGGAGTTACATCTAATAATAAAATATCTTGAACACTTCCTGTTATTATACCTGCTTGAATAGCTGCTCCAACTGCCACAGCCTCATCAGGATTTATAGTTTTAGTTCCTGGTTTCTTAAAAATATCTTTAATAACTTCATTAACAGCTGGCATTCTAGTTGAACCACCCACTAATAAAACTTGGTCAACACTACTAGGCGTTAAATTAGAATCAGCCAAAGCATCTAAAAGAGGTAATCTAGTTTTATTCAATAAAACTGCTGTCATATCTTCAAATTCACTTCTAGTAATCGGTGTTTCATAACTAATTGGTTTATTATCAATAATACCAATAAAAGGCAAAGTAATATAGGTTGATAAAGAAGCACTCAATTCTATCTTAGCTTTTTCAGCCACATCTCTTATTCTTTGTAAAGCAACCCTGTCTTTACTCGCATCATATTTATATTTATCAAAAATATCTTTTAAAATAAACTGTTCTATCTTTTTATCCCAGTCATCACCACCTAAATGATTATCACCACAAGTTGCTTTAACCTTAAAAGTACCTTCCCCAATGTCCATAACTGAAACATCAAAAGTACCACCGCCTAAATCATAAACTATTATTTTTTCTTTAGTTTTCTTATTCAAACCATAAGCTAAAGCCGAAGCTGTTGGCTCATTAATAATTCTAATAACTTCTAAACCTGCTATCTGCCCAGCATTTCTAGTCGCTGTCCTTTGAACATCATTAAAATAAGCTGGAACTGTAATAACCGCTTTATGAACAGTTTGCCCTAAAAAGTCTTCAGCATATTGCTTAATATAGGCTAATATTTGAGCTGATACTTCTTGAGGCGTAATATCTTTATTTAAACAATTAAGATGTATCTTTTCACTAGTTCCCATCTTTCTTTTAATGGAAGAAACAGTATCAATATTAGTCACAGCTTGTCTTTTAGCAGCATCTCCAACAATAATTTCTCCATTGCCTTTATAAGCCACCACTGAAGGAGTAATATTCTTTCCTTCAGGATTTGGAATAACTTTAATAGTTCCATCTTTTTCTTTATAAGCTACCACCGAATTAGTAGTTCCTAAATCAATACCAATAATTATTTCTTGACTAACAGTACTCCTTTTCTCGTTTGGAGTAGATAAAAAAACAGCAAGTGCTTCATATGCTTGTTGCACTTCGCTAAATTTCTTAATTGCTTCTTTATCTTTGTTTAAATCAGGATGATATTTTTTAGTTAAACGATTATAAGCTTCACTAATTTGTAAATCACTAGGATTATTTCCTAATTCTAATATTTGATAGTATTTATTTTTATCCACTTTTACTCCAAGAAAGGTAGGCTGTTACACCTACCTTTATAATTTTATTGATCTATAATTGTATCATCGTCAGCTGCTTTCTCACTTGGTCCAGCTTGTTGACTTTGATTTTTCATCATTTGAGCCGCTTGTTCTAATTCATTTAAACGCTTTTCAATAGTATCATAATCATTATTATTTAAAGCAGTTTGTAATTCATCTTTCAATTTCAAAGTTTGTTCCTTTTGAGTAGGGTCTAACTTATCACCATTTTCAGCCACACTTTGATTAATATCACCTATGACTTGTTCAGCTCTATTTCTTAATTCAATTTCTTTGCGTCTAGCTTCATCAGCTGCTTTATTTTCTTCAGCTTCTTTAACCATTCTATCAATATCAGCCTTAGATAAAGAACCTGTTCCTGTAATATTAATAGACTGTTCTTGATTTGAATCTAAATCTTTAGCTTTAACATTAACAACACCATTAGCATCAATTGAGAAAGTAACTTCAATTCTTGGTTGTCCTCTTCTTGCTGGTTTAATCCCAGAAAGTTGGAAATTACCTAATAATTTATTATCTTTAACCATTTGTCTTTCACCTTGAGCAACAACAATATCAACAGCAGGTTGATTATCAGCAGCCGTTGAGAAGATTTGAGACTTAGTAGTTGGAATAGTTGTATTTCTTTCAATTAAAACTGTCATCACACCACCCAATGTTTCAATACCTAAAGATAAAGGTGTAACATCTAATAATAAAACATCTTTAACATCACCAGCTAAAATAGCTCCTTGAATAGCTGCTCCAACTGCTACTGCTTCATCTGGATTAATAGACTTATTTCCTTCCTTATTAAAAGTACCTTTAATAATATCATTAACAGCAGGCATTCTAGTTGAACCACCAACCATTAAGATTTCATTAACTTTAGAAGCATTTAATTTAGCATCTCTTAAAGCATTTTCTAAAGGTGCTTTAGTTCTATTTAATAAATGACTTGTTAAAGACTGAAACTTCGCTCTTGTTAAACTTGTCTCAAAGTTCAGAGGACCTGCACTAGTCATACCTAAGAAAGGTAAAGAAATAGTTGTAGTTAAAGAAGCACTCAATTCAATTTTAGCCTTTTCAGCTGCTTCTTTTAATCTTTGCATTGCCATTTTATCATTCTTGACATCATAATTATGTTGAGTTTTTATTTCAGTAGCAATCCAATTCATTAAAACTTCATCCCAGTCATCTCCACCTAATTTATTATCACCACTAGTAGATATAACTTCAAAAGTACCATCACCTATTTCCAAAATAGAAACATCAAAAGTACCACCGCCTAAATCATAAACAACTACTCTTTCATTTTTTTGTTTGTCCATACCATAAGCTAAAGCTGAAGCTGTTGGTTCATTAATAATTCTCACTACTTCCAAACCCGCAATTTGACCAGCATCTTTGGTAGCTGTTCTTTGAGCATCATTAAAATAAGCTGGAACTGTAATAACAGCTTTATGAACAGGTTGACCTAAGAAATCTTCAGCATATTTCTTCATATAAGCCAAAACCTTTGCACTAATTTCTTGAGGTGTAAAGTCTTTATTTATACAAGCCACATGAACTCTCTCAGTAGTTCCCATCTTTCTTTTAATAGAAGCAATTGTATCAGGATTTGTAATAGACTGTCTTTTAGCAGCATCTCCAACAATAACTTCACCATTAGCTTTAAAAGCTACAACTGAAGGAGTGGTATTTTTTCCCTCAGGATTTGGTATAACTTTAACAGTACCATCTGTTTCACGATAAGCAACAACAGAATTAGTTGTTCCTAAATCAATTCCAATAATAATTTCTCTTGCCATATTTTAGTCCTCCTTGTGCACTTGAGCATTTTCTTGTTCTTCTTCTTGACCTTCAACATAAACAATAACATTCGCGGGTTTTATCAAACGCTCCTTTAATTGATAACCATTTGTCAAGAACTTTTCAATGGTATGAACTAAAGTATTATCAACAGTTGGAATACTTTCAATTGCATTATGTATTGAAGCATCAAACTTATCCCCTTTTTTTGGTTCAATTATCTTAACTCCCTCATCTTCTAATATCTTTAATAATTGGGAATAAACATAATTGAAGCCGATTAAATAATTTTTAGCCTCAGGCGGTGCTTCATTTTTGAAAGCAAAGTTGAAGGCATCTAAGACCGGTATCAAGTTTTCTATTAAATCTTGACTTCGGTATTTCTTTAAAACTTCATAATCTTGCTGGTATCTTTTACTCAAATTACTATGATAAGCGGCTGTATTAACAGCTTTATCTATTTGAGAAGCAAGTTCGTCTTTCTCTTTGGCTACTCTGGCTAATTCAGTTGAAACAGATTTTACTTTTTCTTTTAAATCATTAATTTCTTCCTTATTCTTTTTAAGTTCTCCCTTTTTATCAAATATCTCTGGAGGCTTCTCTTTAAGCCTTTTTATTTCTTCTTTTAAATCTTCAATTTCTTTTTCACTCATATTTATCCTTTCTTCTCATTCAACTTATTTTGAATATATTTCATAGCTTCAATAGCTTTATCATAATCCATTCTCTTGGGTCCTATTAAAGCTATTGTTCTAGTTTCATTACCAATTTCAATAGTTGAACTCACCACCGAAGCATCATCTAATTCAATAACTAACATTTCACTACCTATTTTAACAATTAAGCCTTCTCTATTACTAAGTTTCCGCCACACCTCATCCGAGTTTAACAAATTAACTATCTTTTTTAATTTAGTAATATCAGCTGTGAACTCTTTTTGGTCTAAGATATTCTCTCGCCCATAAACAGACATCTTTTCAGCACTAAACCGTTTAAAAGCATCAAGAAAAGCATTAAATATAATCTCATGTGTCTTAATCCTTTCTGATAAAAGAGGTTTCAATAAATAAGCTTTTTCACTTAATTCATTAATATTTGTCCCTTTAAGTCTCTCTGATAAAATATCTAAACAAACTTCTAAATCTTTGGGATCAACATTTTCGGTTAAATTAAAGTTTAAACTTTCAACATGCCCTGTACTAGTACATAATATTAAAACATTAGAACTAGGCAAAGATATTAATTGAATCTTTTCTAAAGTAATCATATCGGAGTTAGGTCCTAAAACTAAAGTAGTATATTTAGTTAATTCACTTAACATTTCACAACTTTTAGCAATAACATCATCAAGATTTTGACTTCTATTATCAAACAAAGTAGTTAAAGCACCTTTAAACTCATTATCAAGAGCTTCCTCTCTTAGATTTTCTATATAATACCTATAACCCTTACTAGAAGGCACTCTACCAGAAGAAGTATGGGTCTTTTCTAAAAAACCATCTTCCTCTAACTTTTGCATTTCGGCACGGATAGTTGCAGTTGAATAACTTAAATTAAACTCATCAAGAAGATATTGTGAACCAACAGGCTCAGCAGTTCTAATGAACTCTTCTATAATTAGTTTTAAGATGTAATCACGACGGTTTATTTCTTTCATTTAGCACTTTTCCTTTTTTATTGCCAGATATATATTATCACATTGTTTGGCATTGTCAAGGCAAGAGTGCTAAAAAGTTTATATTTCTTGTTTTTATTGAATAAGTAACTATGTTAAAAAGAAACAATTTGTTTATTATTAAAGTTCCAATTAGTATCCAAAGTGATGGTTTTTAAAACTAT
>JAISJY010000120.1 GCA_031261365.1 Caryophanales bacterium
AATACCTTAAGTTCTTCATATTTTCTAACGATGTTTTGACTTACAAAGATATGAAAGAAAGAGCTGATATTATTACTTTAGAGTTTAAATAACCACCAACTCTAAACTATAACATTGTATTATGAAAATATTTTCAAAGTAAATGTTCACCATTAAAAGTATTAATATTAAATAAAATAAACAAAAACATTTTATTTCAATTTGTTAACACATTTCATTAGTTTTTCACCATATAAATCACTAATTGGCTTTAATTTAAGATTTACTATTGAGCATTACACTAAAAAATTATTCATCAACTCTAAACTATAACATTACATTATATGTTATATAACTTATCAAAAAAACAACGATTTACTTTATATTACTTTTTAAAATCAACTATTTGTTTTTAAATAATCTTTATATACTTTTAATGGTAAAGCCAATAATATGCCTCCTAAAGAGTTCCCAATTAACATTAAGAAAAAGTAAATAATGGCTAAAGGCTGATAATTATTAGAAATAAATAAATAAAAGAAATTAGCTATAACATGTTCAAAACCTAAAAGAATAAAAAGAATAACACCTAAAAAAACTGAAATATATCTCACTGAAGGTTTATCTTTTAATTGATTAAAACCTTGAACCGCGAACTCCATTAAAAAACCACAACCAATGGCTAATAATAAGATAGAAACCCAATTATCATCATATTTACTTTGAATAATTCCACTAGCTAATTCTTTTAAAACACCACCGTTTCTCGTTCCTAATAGTAATTGAGCCAGCAAGAAAGTTCCTAAAACATTCCCTAAAAACATCACTAATAAATCTAATAAAAACTTATAATCTTTATTAACAATACTTCCAACCTTACCTGTATATAATGATAAAGAAAAAGTAGTAATCCCAAATAAACCAGTCGCAAATAAAAAAGAACCGATAAACTTACTTAAAACTAAATCTAAACCTTCAATAGTTAAAACTGCTAAATTAACTGCTCCTCCTAAACCAATAAAGACACCAGCTAATAAACCTGTCAAAAAAACAATACTATATTTTTTCATAATTTCTTTTGTAATTCCCCAATGGCTTTCTTAAACTCAGTTAAATCAGAAAAGTTCTTATAAACAGAAGCATATCTAACATAAGCGACTTTATCTAATTGTTTTAACTTTTCCATGACTAATTCACCGATTTCTTGACTTTTAATTTCTTCTTTCATTGTTGAAGCTAAACTACTTTCAATTTCATCAATAGCAGTTTCTATTTGCTCTCTACTAACAGGTCTTTTTTCACAAGCCTTAATCATTCCCACTAATATTTTATCTCTATTATAAGGTTGTCTTAAATTATTCTTCTTCGTAATCATTAAAGGTATAACCTCTATTTTTTCATAAGTGGTAAATCTAAAACCACAAGAAATACATTCCCTTCTTCTTCTAATAGTCTTAAAATCATCACTGGCTCTAGAATCATTAACTTTACTTTCATTAAAACTACATTTTGGACATTTCATTAGTACTCCTTCTTAAAATCATATTCTATAATACAACCTAATTCCTTTGTTTTCTTTAAATCAATAACTCTTTGATTACTACTACCTCTAAACCATAAGAGTAAATCTTTTTGCTCTAAAACAAAAGGTCCATCAATAAGTATATCTAATTCATCTAAAAGTTGCCGACAATTCTCTTTTTTTAATAAATCTTCATATAAATAACCACTATAAGCGATAAAATCATAATGAGGTTTGACCTTTTTAATACCTTTAATTACTTCTAATAAGGCTTCACTTTGTAAAAAAGGTTCTCCCCCTGATAAAGTTATACCTCGAGCCAAAGGATTATTAAGACATTTCTCTATAACTTCTAAACTCGTTAATTCAATTCCACCTTTTAAATCTTGGGTCAAAGGATTATGACAACCCAAACATCTCTGTAAACAACCTTGAGTAAAAATAGTAACCCTAAAACCAGGTCCATCAACCGTTGAATCTTGAACAATATTCGCAACTTTAAGCTTTAACATTATGCTTAACCCTATCAGCAACTTCTTTTTGTTTAGCATTATTAAATCTATCTAAAGTTCCAACTAAATAACCTGTTATTCTTCTTATTCTGGAAAACTTAACTCCATTTACTCCTTCAACAGCTCCACATTTTGGACAAACATCTCCAATAACGCCGGTATAACCACAAATAGAATCTCTGTCAATAGGATGATTAATAGAGCCATAACCAATGCCATTTTCCTTCATACATCTAATAACGGCCTCAAAAGCTGAAAGATTTTTAATCGGATCACCATCTAATTCAATATAAGAAATATGACCAGCATTAGTTAAAGCATGATAAGGTGCTTCTGTTTTTATCTTATCAAAAGCCCCAATAGCATAATAAACAGGAACATGGAAGGAATTAGTATAATAATCTCTATCTGTAATTTCAGGTATAATACCAAAAACTTTTTTATCTAATTTAACAAAACGACCGCTTAATCCTTCAGCTGGAGTTGCAATTAAAGAAAAGTTCAACTTTCTCTTACTTGCTTCTTGGTCCATTCTATCTCGCATATGTTTAATTATTCTTAAACCTAACTCTTGGCTTTCTTTACTTTCTCCATGATGAAAACCTGTTAAAGCTTTTAAACACTCCGCTAAACCTATAAAACCTAAAGTAAAAGTACCATGTTTTAAGACTTCTCTTAAAGGTTCATCAGGTCCTAATTTATCACTATCTAACCAGACTCCTTGCCCCATTAAAAAAGGAAAGTTTCTTGGAGTTCTTTGTCCTTGATATTCAAATCTATGTAATAATTGTTCAATAACTAAATCTATCTTCTCATCTAAACTTAAGAAAAACTTTTCAACATCACCTTTAGCTAAAATACCTAATCTTGGTAAATTAATAGAAGTAAAACTTAAATTACCTCTACCTGTAACTATTTCACGAGTTTGGTCATAAACATTACCGATAACTCTAGTCCGACAACCCATATAAGATATCTCAGTTCTATAATCGTCTTTTTTATAGTATTGTAAATTAAAAGGAGCATCAATAAAAGAAAAATTAGGGAATAATCTTTTAGCACTAACTTCTATGGCTCTTTTAAAGATATCATAATTTGGTTCACCCTTATTATAATTTATGCCTTCTTTTACTTTAAATATTTGAATTGGGAAAATAGGCGTTTCTCCATTCCCTAAACCTTCTTCAGTTGCATTTAAGATTTCATGCATGACTAAACGACCTTCAGCTGTGGTATCAGTTCCATAATTAATAGAAGAAAAAGGAACTTGAGCCCCTGCCCGACTATGCATAGTATTTAAGTTATGAATAAAAGCTTCCATAGCTTGATGGGTAGCTTTTTGAGTTTCTTTTTTACTATACTTCTTAGCAAAATCTTGAATAACATTAACTTCTTTGGTATATTTACTTAAGAAATCTTTTTCAAAATCTAAATACTCTTTATTCTCAGCTAAAGTAGGTTTTAAATTAACAGAAAGAGCTTTTTCTTTTAATTCTTCAACTATTTCTTCACTATTTTCAACTCCTCTTAATTCTAAAGCCTTAACAATATTTTTAAAATAGAACTTAGTATAAGACTTTCTAACTCCTATTGCCATGGCATAATCAAAGTTTGGAATAGATTGTCCACCGTGTTGGTCATTTTGGTTGGCTTGAATAGCAATACATGCCAAAGCTGAATAAGAAATAATATCATTAGGTTCTCTTAAATGACCTTCACCTGTTGCAAAACCTCCTTCAAATAATTTAATTATATCTATTTGAGTACAAGTTGTTGTCATAGGGTAAAAATCTAAATCATGAATATGAATATCACCAGAACTATGAGCTTTACTAATGGCAGATGGCAATACTTCTAAAGCAAAAAAATGTTTAGCCGATTCTGAACCATATTTCAACATTGTTCCCATCGCTGTATCAGCATTAACATTAGCATTCTCTCTTTTATTATCAGAAGCACTTGATAAAGAAAAAGTAATATCAGCCATACTATTCATAAAATCAGTTTTTAATAAACGAGCTCTTCTTCTTTCTTCTCTATAAATAATAAAACTTTTAGCTACCTCATGTAAATCATTAGAAATTAAAACGCCTTCTACTATATCTTGAATAGCTTCAACCTTAATACTTTTCTTGTCAGTTAGTTTCTCTGCTTCTTGTAGTGTTTGCAAAGTTAACTTTTCAATTAAATCAACATCAACTTTACCAACTGAACCAAAAGCTTTACTAATGGCTTGAGACACCTTGTCCAAATTAAAATTAACTCTTCTCCCGTCTCTCTTAATAACTTTTTCTATCATAAATTACTCCTTGTATCAATTCACCATATATTGTGTGTACTAATAATATAAACCACAAAATGTAGTATGTCAATAGGAAATTTACTACTAATATTTTTTAGTAATATATTGGTATTTATAAAATAATACTAAATCAACTAAAAACAACTAAAATATCTATATTTTTTGCAAGTTTGTATCAAAAACTATATTTCTACTTATGACAAAAATAATTAAAAAAATAAAAAATAAAATTAAAAATAAAGAAATCAGTTTAGTTTTCTTCTTTAATAAAAGTAATTTAAAAAATAAAAAACCACTAATAATTGTTAAGACAACAGAGATATAATAAACTATATCCCAAAAAGCCATAAAGTCACTTCTAACAGTTAAAACTATTTCCATAAATATCTTTCCACAAAACTCTTTTTATCTTTAAAAAATATTCCTTTAATAATATCTTCAAAAACAATAAAAACAATAAGAGGAAAAAATAAAATAACTAAAGGATTATAAGTAAGTGATTTTTCTAAATCAAACTTAATTAAATAAAGGAAAGCTCTAGTCAAGCCACAAGTTGGACAATTAAACCCTGTCAAAATATGAATAGGGCAGATATCAAAATAAGGCACATCCAAAACTAATAGAACAATTGTTATAATTAATAAAGACAGATAAATAAGATACCTTGGTAATCTTTTTTTATTACTCATTATTCTCTTTCCTCCTTAAACATTATAACAAAATAAATAAAAAAGAGGTTACTCAATTTTACTCTTTCACCTCTTAACTTTTTACTTTCTTAAATTCAATTTAGAAATCACTTCTTCATATCTAGTTAAGTTTGTCTTAAATAAATATTTTAATAAGGAACTTCTCTTCCCAACTAGAATTTGTAAACCTCTTCTAGTGTGGAAATCTTTAGGATTAGCTTTTAAATGTTCAGTGATAATTTTAATTTGTTCACTGAATAAAGCAATTTGAACTCCTGAATCACCAGTGTTGTTTTCATTGCCACCAAATTCAATTGTTAATTCCTTAATTCTTTCTTTTGTTAACATCTTTTTCTCCTTTCTTTTCTATATAGCTTCAACCACGCTCAATTCGGAGAAGAATATAAGCCTAGCCAAAGTTAATAACATTTTAAGCAGTGTACTCTACTTTATAAGCATTACCACCCGTTAGAACAATTGCCTTAATAGCAGACATACTGAATTGGTCAGCCACAATATTCAACGGTTTATCAAGAGTACCATGGAATTGAATATTCAAACGATTAGAAGTCTTTTTAACAAGTTTTCTTTCTAATAGGCTTTCTAATGATACCACATCTCCTGGTTCATATACAAGTGCTAAATCACTTAAATTCAAAGTAACACTAATTTCTTTAAATGTTTCGCCCTCTTTATGTGTTTGAGGAAGGTTTGTAGGTCTTAATAACTTCAAAGCTTGACCATCTGTTAATTTACTACTAGCATAAGTTTCATCAACAACAGCTCTTAATAATTTATCTAAACCTAAATCTTCTAAAATAAATTGAGAGTCAATTTCAACATTGCCTAATTCATCAACAAAATTAACAGGAGTGTAATTAGGATTTCTCTCATAATTGTTTTGTTCCATAATTTCTTCAACTAACTCTAAAGCATATTTAACGCCTCTTTCAGATTTAACTCTTAAACAGAAAGGAGTTTGTTTATATTTAGTTTGGTCCCCAACATTTACTTGGTAGTATTTTGTATATGGGTAAGCATCAGGGTCAAGGTTAAAGAATACTTTTAAAGTTTTACCAATTAAGTTCATCTTTACTAAAACATTAACACCCTTCTTAAAGGTCTCACAAGCCTTAGAAAGTTTAGCTTTAATCTTACTATATGCCATAATAGCATTTTTAATTTCAGCATATCTTGCCTTTATTTCTTCATCACTGTTTCTAACTTTAAAGATAAATGATTTAATCTTATGAGGTTTAACAGCAACTTCCTCAAAGAACTCAACTGATAAAGCAGACTTTTCTTTCTCTGGTTCAATAACAACTTCCTCAAGTTCCATTTCAGGTAATATGTGGGAAGTATCTTCTTCTACTTCTTCAACAGGTTCAACAACTTCTTCAACTACTACTTCATTTATTTCCACGATGTCTTCATCATTAGTATCAATAGGTGCAACATCTTCTGGATTAGCATAACCATGAGCTGAAACTTTAGCTTGTTCAGTAGCTAAAATCTCTTTCCTTCTTTGAGCAACTTTCTCTGTTATCTCACTTCTTTCAGCATCTGATTCAGCCTTACTAAATAATCTCTTATATTCATTATCTAACTCTTCAATAGTTTGAGCATGTATAACAATAAGACCTAATTCTCTTTCTTCTTTAACTTCCTCAACTTCTTCTGCTTCTTCAACTTCTTCCACAACTTTTTCTTTTTCTTTAATAAACATAAAGACAATAGCTAATATTTCAAGAACAACAATTAAAGCAACTATTCCAATAATCGCATACCCTGTAATTCTAGCTTCAAGACTTAATGGGTTAACAATTAATCTATCAATTATTTTTACTTTAACTAAAGCATTATCAGAACCTGTAATTAAATCATAAGTAACAAGTCCAGCTAAACCTAAGAAAACAGCATGAACTAATGACTGTTTTTTAATTGTTAATAAAAGAACTAAAGCAATTAAAATAACAACTGCTCCACCTAAAATATAATAAGCACCAGCAACAGATATTAAAGAGTTTAATTGAGCAACAACTAAACTTAATAAGTTACCTTTGTAATGATAAAATAAAAATCCTAAACCGAGCAAAGCGCTTAAAAATAAAACTAAATCTATAACTCTAAAAGCTTTTCTCTTAGTAGACCTAACAGCTAAAGAAACTAAAGTATAAATAGGTAAAAGTAATAAAATGGCTGTTACAGCATAGCCATTAATAACAAAAAGAATATTATCACTTTGAATAAAAGATAAAACAGCACTCTCAACCACAGCATATTCTTTTAATAAAACGATAATAACCGCGATATAAACGATAGCAATAATTGAAGGTAATATTTCATACTTTTTAATAATATTTCTAATTAACCATACTATACCTAAAAGAATTAAAACACCTAAAATAAATAATCCAATTAAACCTAAAATAACTTTACTTGTTAACTCACCGCTTAATTTTCCAGTAACATAATCAATAATATCAGTAAAGATTAAAACACCTTCACTATTATTCAAATGCCCCCAAGTTGAAGCAAAATAAGTAGCAACTCCTAAGTAGGCAACACCTAAAAAAGCTAATATATCGAATATTATGCTCGTTACCCTACTCCTTTTTGAAACCTCTGATTTCATTCAAATCCTCCTTTAATAGATATATTTATAATTGCATATCTTTTAAAAATCGTTATTAAATATAAAAAGAATGTCTCAATTCTTTAATACATACCCCAACTTAGCACCTGTTTTTAAGAAGATAAGAAAAAAGTTAACAAGCGTTTGACTTGCTTCCTTTACATAAATATTGTTTTGATATATTTATAGTAATACCTCCAAATATCCCTTTAATGTTTTTTTTACTCTTTCAGTTGTAGCATGACGAATAAGGGCAGGAATGTTTCTATTCTTTGAACGAACATAAGATTTAATTACTTCAATAGCAATGTCTTTATCACCTTTAAAACTAGCACTACACATATCACAAATAGTCTTCTCAATTGAAAAACAAACAATTTCTCTCCCAAATGGTGTCACTGCCTTAACAAACAAAGATTTGTCAATTTTTGCTGAATAATATACCTTTGTACCGTTCTTTTTAAGAGGTGTAGCATTATAACCTGTTGGAATGATAACTGTATAAACAAGTGGGTCACGAGTTGTATAACCTAAATAATATGCCGCTGTCTCATGTGAAAAAATTGCTTTTGGATATTGAGTTTGAAGAATATATGCCTCGTCCGCTAATGCATCATGTGTAACATAAACACCACGAGCAACATTCTCTAAATACCCTTCTCGTGTAGCTCTTCTAATGTATTCACGAGGAATACCGTGAGCGGTGACAACAGAAGAAAACAAAATACCCCCATTCTCATCCGCTAATTTAACAATATCATGACTATACATTTTTTTCATCCCTTTGTTACAAATATGTAAATATAATATCACAGATTTACATTTTTGTCAAAAACTTTTAGAAAAATATTTTTCTTTAAAACAAACCCCTAAGACAATGATAACCATCTGTTTCTTTTTGATAAATAGCTAGTAATTCTTCTTTTTCATTAACTAATAATAACTTTTCTTCTGAACTATCAAAAACAAAAACCTTGCCGTTTTTAATATCAATTTCTTCCTTTTTATTTAAAACAACTTTTTGATAATTATCTAAAGCCTCAATAGTTTTCCTAATTAGATAATTGTTATCTTTTAAATCTTTTAAAGTATAAGCATTCTCTGTTTCATACTTACCGATACTAATTCTTTTTAACTCACTTAAAATCCCAACAGTTTTTAATTGTTCAGCAATATCACGAGCCAAACTTCTAATATAAGTACCTTTTGAACAATGAACTGAAAAAGTAATTAAATCATTTTTAAAAGATATTAATTCTAAATCAAAAATAGTAACTTTCCGCTTTTCTAATTCAATTTCTATGTTTTTCCGAGCTAACTCATATAATTTTTGACCTTTAACTTTTAAAGCTGAATACATTGGAGGTGTTTGATATATCTCACCTTTAAAACTATTAAAAACTGTTTTTATTTTCTCAACAGTTACATCTAAAAATGGTTCTTCTTTTATTATCTGACCTGTGATATCTAAAGTATCAGTCAATAAACCAAGCTTCAAAGTTGCTAAATATTTCTTATCTTCACTAACTAAAAATTGACTTACTTTAGTCGCTTTACCTAATAATATAATCAAAAGTCCTTCAGCAAAAGGGTCTAAAGTTCCACAATGCCCCACCTTCTCAACATTTAAAATATGAGCTACTTCTTTAATAGCTTGAAAAGATGTAATTCCTTTTTCTTTATAATAAAGTAGGAAACCATTCATTGTTTTTTATTAACTTCTTCTATTAGTTTTTGTATTCTTTTGGTTTCTTCAAAAGAATCATCATAAATAAAGTTTAACTCTGGGGTCTTATATGTTGTTAACTTTTTAGCAAGTTCACTTCTCAAAAAGCCTTTAGCCAATGTTAAACTCTCAACTACTTTTTCTGGGCTAACTCCCAAACAAGTAAAAAAGATTTTAGCCACTGCATTATCTTTACTCACAACCACCCTAGAAATAGAAAATATACCTATCTCTTTCTTTAATTGTAATTGAATAATATCAGATAAATATCTTGAAACCAATGAAGCCATTTTTAAATTACCGTATTTCATATTCCTTTAATCTCCTTCATTTCAAAAGTTTGAATTAAATCACCAACTTTATAATCAGAAAAGTTTTCAATAGTAATTCCACATTCTAAACCTGTTTTAACTTCCTTAGCATCATTCTTTAATCTTTTTAAAGAAGAAATAGTAGATTCATAAATAGGAACTCCATCTCTAATTAAACGAACTTTTGAATCATTTTTAACGACTCCATCTCTAACATAACAACCTGCAATAACAAACTTAGAAATAGTTATTATTTGTCTAATCTCCACTTCACCTTGAACACTCTCTTCAAAAGTTGGTTTCAATAAACCTTTCATAGCCTTTTTAACATCTTCAACTAAATCATAAATAATCCGATAAACTCTAATATCAACTCCTTCTTCTTGAGCTTTTCTTTTAATAATAGAATCTGGAACTATATTAAAACCAAAAATAATCGCATTAGAAGCACTAGCCAAAGAAATATCACTCTCGGTAATAGCTCCGGCTTGAAATCTAATAACATCTATTTTAACGCCTTCAACCTCTATCTTTTCTAAAGCTCCTTTAACAGCTTCACTAGAACCTTGATTATCAGATTTAATAATAACATTAATCGTTTGCATTTCACCTGCTAATATTCTTTCATGTAAGTCTTGTAAAGAAACACCTGGTGTCCCTTTTCTTAATTGAGTAATCTTTCTTGCTTTTCTTTTTTCAGCCACAAATCTAGCTTTCTTCTCATCATCATAACCCATAAACTTATCACCAGCATCTGGAACATCAGTAAAACCTGTTATCTCCACAGGAGTACTTGGACCTGCTACTTTCACTAATCTATTTAAATCATCTTTAATTAATCTAACTCGGCAAAAACAACTACCAACTACTAAAGAATCTCCCACTCTTAATGAACCATTTTGAACTAATACAGTAGCTATTGGACCTAATCCTTTATCTAATTTAGCTTCAATAACAGTTCCAATAGCTTTTCTTAAAGGGTTAGCCTTTAATTCTAACATCATGGCTGTTGTCAAAATAGCATCTAATAATTCTGGAACACCTTTACCCGTTTTAGCACTTATCTCTTGAAAAACAATAGAACCACCCCATTCTTCAACTAAAACATCATAAGCTGATAACTCTGCTTTTATCTTTTCAACTTCAACACCTGGTTTATCTATTTTATTAACTGCCACAATAAAAGGAACTTTAGCCGCTTTAGCATGGTCAATAGCTTCCTTTGTTTGAGGTCTCATCCCATCATCAGCCGCGATAACAATAACAACAATATCAGTCATATAACTACCCCGAGCTCTCATGGCTGTAAAAGCTGCATGTCCCGGAGTATCAATAAAAGTTATTTTCTCACCATGATAATCAACTTGATAAGCTCCTATCTTTTGGGTAATTCCCCCTATTTCTCCTTCAGCAACTCTAGTATTCCTAATATAATCTAATAAACTAGTTTTACCATGGTCAACATGCCCCATAATAGTGACAACAGGTGGTCTATTCTTTAAACTCTTGGGCTCATCTATTATTTCTAAAGCCTCAAAATCTATTTCATTAACTATCTCTCTCTTTTCAGGAACAATATTAAAAGTT
>JAISJY010000122.1 GCA_031261365.1 Caryophanales bacterium
AATACCTTAAGTTCTTCATATTTTCTAACGATGTTTTGACTTACAAAGATATGAAAGAAAGAGCTGATATTATTACTTTAGAGTTTAAATAACCACCAACTCTAAACTATAACATTGTAATTTTTTATTTTACAACAAAAATTGACGAAATCCACAATGTTTTTTTCATTATTTGATTTTTCTCCTTTACTTTATTAATGATAATACACAGATTGACCCGAACTAGCAAATAATTTGTTATTTATTCCAATAGTTATTTCCTTAAGGATTGCCTTTGGCAAAGAGATGAGATAACTATCACAAAACTCATCAGCATTTGCCCATCCTATTTCAACATCATATTGACAGTCAAATATAAAAATTATTTTATTTTCTGCCAATTTATATCCAGATAGTTTAACTTCCCCATCACTACTAGATCTATAAAAATCTAGTCCAACTATTATTTTATTGTCATCTAATTCTCTTTCAATTAAATCATAATTAAAATCAGCGAATTTTTCATTTGAAACAATGTCATCTATTTTTTGATATACAACTCCAATTTTATCGTTAAATATTGTTGTAAATGTTTGTAATTTAAAATTATTATTTTCTTTTAAATAGGAATTATCGTTTATTAATAATACTTTTTCGCTTTGAGAAGAACAACCTGTACTAAAAAACCCCGAAACAAACAGCACAAACAAAGCAATTATTTTTTTCATATTTTCTCTATTTCTCCTTTATATAAAAATCATTTTTTAAAGAATATTTATTTATCAATTAAAAGCCCAAAATCAAAATTGGGGCGAGACATTTTGAAATCATTCAATTCAACGAATAATAACTTTAACATTGGAACTGTATTCATCTCAACCTTGTATTATTCACCAAACATTTTAACTTAATTAAATTATAAAACTCATATATAATTTGTCAATAATAATTTTATGAAAACACTTTTAATTTGCACATATAAAAAACAATGTCTCAAAAGTATGTCTACCTAAAAGAAATAACTTTTTTCTCTCAATGTAATAAACTAAATTAATAATTCTCTTTATAAAATAAGTTGGTATAATTTTAGGTATGGAAAAAATAATAATTGCCATAGATGGACCGGCAGGTGCTGGTAAAAGCACAATTGCTAAAAAGTTAGCCTCTTTAATTGACTACATCTATATTGATACAGGTGCGATGTATCGGGCTATTACTTACAAAGCTTTATCAAATAATATAGATATTTATAATGATGTATTGATGGGACAATTAACTATTGAATCTGTTATTGAGTTCAATAGTAATAAGGTTTTATTAGACGGAGAAGATGTTACGAGGAAAATAAGAGGTAAAAGAGTGAACCAAAATGTTTCTCAAGTTTCAGCTTTATTGTCTGTCAGAAAAGAATTAGTTCACCAACAAAGAAAAATAGGTAGTGAAAAAGGTGTTGTCATGGATGGTCGTGATATAGGAACTGTTGTTTTCCCTCAAGCCGAACTTAAACTATTTGTCACAGCTTCTGTTCATGAAAGAGCTCAAAGAAGATACGAAGAAAAAATAAAAGAATCTGCCACTGATATTACTTTACAAGAAATAGAAGAAGAACTTATAATCAGAGATGAAAAAGATTCAAGCAGAGCCATTTCTCCTTTGAAAAAAGCCAATGATGCTATTATTTTAGATACGACAAATCTGACTCAAGAAGAGTCTGTTAATATTATCTACAACTACTATTTAAAATTAGTACAGGTAAAAAATGATTGAAGGAACTATTGCCTTAATCGGCAGACCAAATGTTGGTAAATCAACTTTATTTAATCGTCTAGTCAAAGAAAGAATATCAATAGTTAATGATACTCCAGGTGTTACAAGAGACCGTATTTATGGTAATTTTGAATGGTTAGGTAGAAACTTTGCTGTTATTGATACAGGAGGAATTACTCAAGAAAAACTTCCTTTTCAACAACTAATTGCTTATCAAGCAAATATCGCGATGCAAGATGCCTCTGTTATTATCTTTATTGTGGACGGGAAAGTTGGTGCTACTGAAGATGATGAATTCATTGCTAATATTTTAAGAAGAAGTCAAAAGCCTGTTATTTTAGCAGTTTCTAAAACTGATGATGGTCATCTCTTAGATAGATTATATGATTTATATTCTTTAGGTTTTGGTGAACCTATTGGCTATTCAGGTTTACATGGAGTTGGTGTTGGAGATTTATTAGATAAAGTTAATGAATTAATACCTATTACTAAAGCTAAAAATAATAAGGAAAAAGAAATATCGTTTTCTATTATAGGTCGTCCAAATGTTGGTAAATCTTCTTTAGTTAATGCTATTTTAAATGAGGAAAGAGTGATAGTTTCTGAAATAGAAGGTACTACCCGTGATGCGATAAATACTACCTTTAAAAGAAATGAAAAGGTTTATACGGTTATTGACACGGCTGGGTTAAGAAGAAGAGGAAATATTGGAGATGAAATAGATAGATTTAGTAATATTAGAACTATAAATGCTATTGAAAATAGTGATATTGTTGTTTTAATGTTAGATGGTCATGAAGGTGTTAGAGAATTAGATAAGAACATTGTCGGTTATGCTATTCAAGCTGAGAAACCAATTATTATAGCTGTCAATAAATGGGATTTAGTTATTAAAGATTCTTTTACAATGGCAACTTTTACTGATACCTTAAAAAAAGAGTTTCAATTTTTAGAATATGTTCCTATTGTTTATATTTCAGCTTTAAATAATCAAAGAGTTCAAACATTATTTGACCAAATAGATATTGTTTATAATAATGCTAATAATAGAGTTCAAACAAGTGTTTTAAATGATATTTTAATGGATTTACAAATGAGAAACCCGGCTAGTAATTTTAATGGAGGTCGTATTCGTA
>JAISJY010000166.1 GCA_031261365.1 Caryophanales bacterium
AATTGAGAATAATTAGTATGAAAAAAGTAATTTTAATTATACCAATATTAGTTGGTTGTACTAACATTAGTGCAGTCAGTTCTTCTTCTTCAAGCCGTGAATCTACTCCTGTTGTTACTGAATATAAAACTCTTAGTAAAGAAGATTATTATAATAAGACTTTAAGTGGATTATTGGGGCAATTTGCAGGTTTTCTTTCTGGTTATGAGTTTGTTAAAAATGGTCCAGACCCATATATTGGGATGCCAGATAGTTGGTTTGATTTTATAAATGGACCTTATGCTGGAAATTATGCTCATTATTATCCTGGTTCTTATGCTCAAGGAAATAATAAATATAACCGTTTAAGGTTAAATACAAATAATAACCGATATGAAGTTTATAGTGATGATGATTATCATATTGATATTTTTAATCAAACTATTTTAGATGAGTATGGGTCTTCTTCTTATGGTATTTATAAGGCATGGAAAAAGTATGGTGTGGCTGATTGGGGTGGTGGTTATGATACTAATAGATTAGTTGGTACTTATGATTTGTTATCTCCTTTTACAGGAACTATTGAAGCGGGAAATACTCTTAGTTGGTGTACAGAAGCATATATTGAAAATGAAACTTTAGGAATGAATGCTCCTGGTATGCCTCAATTAGCTTTATCATTAGTTGATAAGTTTGCTTCTAATGTTGGTTATTTTGACCCTGTTATTTGGGCAAAGTACTATGCTGTTATTTATTCTTTGGCATACTTTGAAGATGATGTCTATACTATTTTAGAAGAGGCTAATAAAGTTTTACCAGAAAACTCTTGGCCTTATAGAATTATGCAAGCCTCTTATTCTGCTTATGAAAAATACCCTAATGATTTTAGAAAGGCTGGTAAAGAATTAGTTGAATTAAGAAGAATAACGCATGGCATTGACAATATTCAAACTGATCCTGCTATCAATGGGGCTTTTGCTATTCTTTCTTTACTATATGGTAATAATGATTATTTGCTAACTTGTAAAATTGCTTCTTTATTAGGTTTTGATGGTGATTGTACAGCGGCTATTGCTACTAGTGTTATTGGAATTATGAAAGGTTTTAAAATTACTAACCCTGAATATCAAAAAATTAATGAAAAGATTTATTATGATGGAGAGGGTGTATATGTTAATGATACTACAACGGGTTATGATACTTATATTAAAAGAGAGTACCCTGAAAAACAAAAAATAACTGATATTGTTGAACTATATCAAAAGAACTTTGAAAAATTATTAATAGAAGAAGGCGGAGAAATCTTTGAAGATTATTATTCTATTCCTGTTTCTAATGTTAAATCTGATAGTTCTGTTTTGTTTTCTAATTATGATTTGGAAGAGAAAAGTTCTAATGGTTTTTTAACTAATTCAGCAATGTCTGTTATTGGAGAAAGTGAGAATGTAGAAACTCATTCTGGTTGGAGAGGCTTAAAATTACAAAGTAAAGCTGAAGGAGAAGCAAAAGTTTATCATAATTATAATCTTGAAAAAGATGCTTATTATAGATTAAGTGTCTATTGTAAAACTAGTGATAAAGTTCAAGCCTCTTTGTATGCTAAAACTAATGAAATAACTTTAAATGAAGAATATTTTTATAATGTTAATAATGTCATTAATAAAGTATTAGTATTTCAAGCTTCAAGCAGTTCAGTAGAAGTGGGAGTTAAATTATTAACTAATTCTGGTTATTTGACAGTAGATGATTTCTTATTAGAGAAAATTGAAATGAATAGTTTTAATGATATTTCTACCTCTTTTAATAAATACCCTAATAAATATGTTAGTCAATTAAGTAAACCAAACTATGAGAAAGAAGTGTTTTTAAGAGTTAAATATCGGAATAGTGCCTCTAAATTAATTGTTAAGATTAATAGAAACAATACTTTATTTGGTAGTGTTATTTTATCTCAAACCTCTAAAGATAATAATATTGGTTATGGCTATCTGGAAATACCTTATGTTTTTGAAAATGAAAGTGATAATATAATGATAGATTTTCAAGGTAATAGTTTATATTTTGGAGATATTGAAATAATTCAAAGACAAGATTATATGTTTAGATAAGTTTATTTTTTACTTTATCTCGGTATTCTTTTAAGGTTTTATTATTAAGATAAAAAGGTATTTTTGAAGTTTTCATCATAATAATAACAAGAATAAGAGAAACAACAAAAACAGGTATCCCTATTTTCAATAGAATATATAAACTATCATTTTGCAAAAGCAAAGGAAACAAAATACCTAAAGAAATAGTTACAAGAGACAATATTAGTAATACATAAGGAACAATTAATAGTAAAACTTTTTTATTTTTTTTATTATTAATGCTATTTGCTAATATTCCATATTTTCTTAAATGGTCATCAAGTTCTTCTCTATTTTGTAAAGTCATATCAAGTTCTACCACTAAATAGATTAAATTGTTAGGGTAATCATCACATTTTAAGATTTTATAACCAAAAGTATTATAAAAATCAAGCCAATAATCTTTTTCATTAACTTTAATATAGAAAGATTGAGATTTATTTATTTCTTTTGTATTTTCTAAAATGAAAGAAGAACCACAAAATGGGCAAATAGTATCATTTTCTTTTAATGGACCAGCACAACTTGGGCAATTTCTTACTTTTATCACTAGTATATTATATACTAATATGGGAGAATGATTAATATAAGTGTTATATTTTAATGTTTATCTTTTTGCTACATTTACTTTTTCAGACATCGTTTTCAATAACTACGCAACTTTTTTTCTTTTATTATATAATAATTAGTGTATGTATAAGAATATATCTCGTTTAAAAGTTGCCAGAATAATATTATTAGCCATTGAATTTCTTTTAGGTGCTGCTCTTTTTTCTTTAAGTTTTTTTGCTGATGTCTTTAAAATAACTTTTGAAATGACACCTTATATTTTTCTTTATTTCTTTGTTTTTTTAATTATTGTTGAAATTACTTATTCTTTCTTTTCTTTTACTTTAATTGATTTCTCAATTACAAGGAATTATTTAAATATCTCTAATATTATTGGATACGATATTAATGAAGTTATCAATAAATCAAATATTGGTTTACTTTATTATTCAAATGATTATAAAATAATGTGGACAAGTAGTTTATTTGAAACTAGAAATCTATTTTTATTAGGTGATGATTTACCAACTTGGTTACCTGCTTTGCAACCTTTATTTGAACCTAGTAATAAAGATACAACTTTGTATGGTATTAATATCAAAAATGTTTATTATTCTGTAACTAAATTAGAACAAAGTAATTTGTTAATATTTAGAGATACAGACGAACTTTTTAATAGTGCAAAAGACCGAGAAAGCCAACAAATTGTTATCTTTTATTTATTAGTTGATAATTATTCAGATGTCCGCTCAGCCTTAAATGATACTGATTTTGCTCAATTGGAATCAGCTTTTAGAAGAACAGTCACTGATTATTTAAAAGTTTATAATATGTCAATATTCCAAACATCTTTAGGTCGTTTCTTTGGAATTGGAGCTTATCAAGATTATGAACAAATTAGAAAAGATGGTTTTAGTATCACTAATAAAGTAAAGCATGTTAAAGGTGGTTTAACTGAACATAGTTTTACTATTTCTATGGGTTTTGGCATTAAATCATATTTAGTTAGTGAATCAAATGAATTAGCCAGAGAGGCTTTATCATTGGCTCAACAAAGAGGTGGTGATCAAGTAGGAGTTAAAGCTTTTTCCAGAGGTGTTGAGTTTTATGGTGGAACTAATTTAGGTATCAAGAATACAGGCTTTTTACCAAAGATAAGAAGTTTTGGAGTTCAATTAGCAGAAGTTATTAGAAACCATAGTAATATTTTAATTATGGGGCATAGAATTAGTGATTTAGATTCTATTGGAGCCTCATTAGGAGTTTATGCTTTTTGTAAAAATATAAAAAGTAATGTTAAAGTTGTTTATGATGAAAACAGTACTGAAATAAAAACTAATATAGCAATTAAAACTATCTTTCCAAAGGCTGAATCAAATGCTATTTTTGTGACACCTAGAGGAGCTTTGGAAAACAATTTGAAAGATACTTTATTAATTTTAGTAGATTTTCATTCTTATAGTTATGCTTTAAATAGAGATATTATTGATAAGAGTAAGAATGTTATTGTTATTGACCATCACCGAAGACAAGATTTAGCTATTGAAAATCTTTTATTAGATTTCATTGACCCTTTATCTTCTTCTACAGGTGAAATAGTAACTCATATGATTAGACAAAGAGATTATAAGTTATCAACTATGACAAGTAAAATTGCTACCTTTTTATTTGCAGGTATTTTATTAGATACTAATCACTTCCGCTCCAGCGAGACATCTACTAGAACTTTTGAGGCTTGTGCTATTTTAAAAGAAATGGATGCTGACCTTGATAGAGCTGATGATTTCTTAAGAGATGATTACAAAGAGTTTGAATTAAAGACTAAGTTAATGTTAAATGTTGAAACTCCACATTTTGGTATTTATATTATTCATGGTAATGAGGAAGATGTTTTTGAAGTATCAGTTTTAGCCAAAGCTGCTCAAGAAGTCTTAGCTTTAAAAGAAGTTAATTCAGTTTTTGCTATTGGTAGAACTAGTCAAACTCAAGTAGGTATATCGGCTCGGAGCAATAATCAATTTAATGTTCAACTTATTTTAGAGAAACTAATGTTAGAAAAGACAATTTTAGATAAAGGTGGAACTTCAGGTGGTCGTTTCTCAGCTGCTGGTGGGCAAATTAATGATATTAGTGTAGAAGAATTAAAGATATTATTATGTAAAGTATTAACACTCTATTTAGCAGATGCTAAAAGGAAGGAATAAAATGAAAGTACTATTAATTAAAGATGTTAAAAATGTTGCTAAAAAAGATTCAATTATAGAAGTTTCAGATGGTTATGCTAATAATTATCTTTTTAAACAGAAATTAGCTATTCCAGCCACTGCTACTAGTGTTGAAATATTAAAGACTAATCAAACTCTTTTAAAAGAGAAAGATGAAACTAATAAGAAAAATGCTTTGGCTAATAAAGTTATTTTAGAAAGTAAAACCATTAATTGTGTTTTAAGAGTTGGTAAAGAAGGAAAACCTTTCGGTTCTATCACTAATAAAAATGTTTATGAAGCAATCAGTAAGTTTAATATTTCGGTTGATAAAAGAAAGATTTCACAAGTAAATATTAATACTTTAGGAACTTTTATGGTTGAAGTTGAATTATACAAAGATGTTAAAGCTAAAATTAAACTAGTAGTAACAGGTGAATAATGAGTTTGCAATTACCTTATAATATTCCAGCCGAAGAATACATTTTATCAGCCGCGATAAACGGAATTGGTAGAGCAGATATTTTTTCTTCGTTGACAAAAGAACATTTTTATGGAACTAAAAACATTGTTATTTTTGAAGCATTAGAGGTTTTATATAACCGTACAGGTCTTGGTTCATATTCTTCTATTTTTGAGGAATTAGATAATTCAGGTAAATTAGCCGAGGTTGGAGTTGAACTTTTAAATAGAATATCTGAAATAGTAGTTGTTGAGATTAATGTTCCTTTAAATATTAAACTTTTACAAGATAAATATTTATTAAGACAAATATTAGTTTTATTTGATAGTACTTTAAATTATTATAAAGAGAACTATAACAGAGCTAAAGATGATTCTTTTATTACGGACACAGGTGAATATTTATTTGATATTGAAAAGAAAGTTGTGGAAATTACTAAACAGAGAAGTTTAGAAGGCTTTATTAAAATACCTGATATTTTAAAGGTGGTTAAGGAAGAAATAAAGTATTCAAAGGGAGAAATTGAAGGAGTTCATACTTTTGAAACATTAGATAAGTTAACAAAAGGTTTTCAAGAGGGGCAATTAATTGTTTTAGCAGCTAGACCAGGTGTTGGTAAATCGGCTTATGCTTTAAACTTAGCTCTTGAAACATTAAATAGTCAAGATGAAAATCCTAATTATGAAGCAACAATTGGTATCTTTTGTTTAGAAATGACATCAAGTGATATTGCTAAAAGGTTATTACAAATTAAAGCATCTGTTAAAGCTGAGGAACTTAAAGGCATAAATGATACCGGAATTATAGTTCAGGGTTCTGCTAGATGGGCAGAGAGTATTTTAAAAGATTATAAGATTTATATTGACCAATCAACTAATTTGAAGATCGCTGATATTGTAGTCAAGGTCAGAAAATTAGATAGAGAAAGTTTTGGAAATTTAAAGTATGTAATAATTGATTATTTAGGTTTAATAACACCCGATAATTTGAAAGAAGAACCAACAATTTATTTACCTAAAATGACAAGACAATTAAAATCTTTAGCTTTGGAATTAAAAATACCGATAATTTTAGTTTGTCAAATGAACCGTGATTCTGTTCAAGGAGCTAAAACAGAAGAACCTAAACTTAATCATTTAAGAGGTTCTGGAGCTATTGAACAAGATGCTGATATTATTATGTTTTTACAAGAAATAGGAAAATCTAGTAAATCTAATTATGCTGATGATGTTAAACCAATGCGACTTTATGTTAAGAAAAATAGAAAAGGGCAAACAGGCGATATTGATTATGAATATCAAGGGAGTACTTTTAAGTTTAAAGAATTAGGCTTTAGAAAGAGAGAAGATGAAAAAGTTCCTGTTAAAGATGAAAATGTAGAAGTTGTTAATGATGAGAATAAAGGAACTATTAAATGAAATATTATGTTCTTTCTTCTTCTTCTAAAAAAGGAAATTCAACCCTTATTGAAAGTAATGGAAAGTACTTACTCATAGATGCTGGAACAAAAAAAGAAAAATTAAAAGATATTTTTAATAATTTAAAGATTAGTTTGAAAGATATTCCTTATGTTTTATTAACTCATGAACATACAGACCATATTTATTCTTTAGATTTATTTAAGTATTCTTCGGTTTTTACAAGTCAAAGATTATTTAATTATCTTTCTAGTAAAACTCATTTGGCTTTGGCTAATTTTATTGATGTTAAACCTTATGTACCTTTTTATTTAGAAGACTTTAAAGTAACACCTATTTTAAACTCTCATGATGGGAAAAATCAGTCTTTTGGTTTTATAATTGAAGTTGAAAATATGAAGATTAGTTATGTTTCTGATACAGGTTACATACCCACGAGAAATTATGCTTATTTAAATGATTCTGATTATTATATTTTTGAAAGTAATCATGATATAAAAATGTTAATTAATTCTAAAAGACCTCATGAGTTAATTGCTAGAATATTATCTGATACAGGTCATCTTTCTAATTTGGCAGCAGCGGATGCTTTAGAAAATGTTGTTGGTACTAAAACCAAAGAGATTACCTTAATTCATTTGTCAGAAGACTGTAATAATGCTGATATGGCTTTAAAAGAAATAAAAAAACATCCTATATTTGATAATATTAAAGTTCAAGTTGCTAATTATGATGAGGTTACTTTAGGTGGTCAAAGATGAAAAAATTAACTTTATTAGTTGTTGGTAAACAAAAAGCTGAGTTTATTTCAGCTCAAAAAGAATATTTAAAAAGATTAAGCCCTTTTTATAATCTTAATTTAATTGAAATTGAACAAAGTTCAGAAGTTAATAAGATGAAGGAAGAAGATATTTTAATTTATAAAGAGAATGAAGAAAAAAGAATAATGAAATATTTAAATAATGAATATGTAATTTTATTAGATTTGAAAGGTCAAGAAATAGATAGTTATGAGTTTGCTAATCTTTTAGATAGTAAGACAGATTTAGTTTTTATTATTGGGGGAGCTTATGGAGTAAGTGAGAATATCTTTAAAAGAGCCAATTATAAATTAAAACTTTCTGATTTAACTTTTACCCATTTAATCGCGAGAATTATCTTACTTGAACAAATATATAGAGGAGTGAAAATAAATAATAATGCCAACTATCATAAATGATATTTTGAACTTTTTAAAAAATCCTTTTATTATTATTTCTTTAATAGTTTTTTTGTTACTTATTTTACTTTTATTTTATTTTTTAAAGACTAATAGACATATAGAAAAGATTTTAACTTATAAAGCTTCAGATAAAATTAATGAAAATCAATATTTAGTAGTTTTTGATATGCCAAAGAAGTTAGTTTCAATGTATCGGGAACACGGGGTAGAAACTCGGTTAGTTATGCCTTTTGCTGATTTAGAATATTTAATTTTAGATATAGCAGATTATCGGAAGTTTGATAAATATATCTCTTCTTGTCTTGGTTCTAATAAAGGCTTAAATGTTTTTATTAAGATATTAGACCCAAGAGATTCTTTATTAAAGAATGTTATTTTAGAGTTTCTTAATTATTCTAGAGATAATGGACTTATTTATTCAAAGATGTCTTTTATTGATAGACAACCTTCTAACTTAGTTTTCAATACTAAACTAAAAATATTTACTCAAAAGACCTTTTTAAATGTTTTAAAGAAGAAGTTACATGTTTCAAAAGCAACAGGTGGAGCGATATATGTTATTAGATTTAAAGATTATTTACAAAGAAAAGGTAAAGATAATGGAGCGTATGATTTGTTTGAAAGTTATTTAGCTGAATTGATTTTAAATCTAGAAACAGGTAGATTTTTTGGTTTAACTTCTAATGATGATTTAATTTATTATAAAGAAAATATCTTTAATAAAGAAGAAGCTTTAAAAGAGTTTGAAAGATTAATGGGTTATGATAAAAGTGATAAATCTTTATTAAAAGATGCTAATATCAAAGTTGTTATTGGAATTATTGATGGGAGTATTGGAGATGTTTATTCTTCTTTTGAAGTTTTACAAAGAGATATAAGTAGATTTATAAATGAGAAAGCTACTAATCATTACCTTTATAATTACTTTGATTTTACTCAAGGTTCTTACCGTGATATAGTTAATACTGATATTACTAATTTACATAATTATCTTGATAATTTAAAGATAGAATATAGATTTTTCCCTATTGTTCATGTTAAAACAGCAGTTTTATATTCTTATTATGTTGATTATGCTAAATCAAATGATAAATTAGAATACCTTTCTTTTTTGCAGTTAGCCAAGAAATATAATAGAGAAGATTTATTCTTTAAGAGAACTTTAGAAAACTTATCTGCGTCTTTGAAAGCAACTTCAGGGAAAAGATATCGTTTTTTAATTAATATTAGTTTAGATGAATTGCCTTATTATAATCATTTTTTTGAGGACAATGTTGAGAAACTTCGTTTAATTTTAATTATTCAATATAGTGAGTTTATTAATTGTAATGTTCAACAGTTTACTCAATTACAAAGAAGTTTAGATGATAAAGGTATTTTAGTAGCCGTTCAAGCAGATGTTAAATTAGCAACTTATAAGTTTGATTTATTAGATAATGTTTCTCAAATAATCTTAGATGCTGATTTAGTTGAGGCTATTCAAATTAATTATAGTAAACAATTGATCTTAAATAACATTCAAGAAAACTTAGCGAGCGGAGTTAAAAAGAATTATATTTGTTTATATGCTGATTCTAGTGAACTTATTGCTTACTTAATAAATAAAGAAATAGATAACATTGGTGGTAATTATTTAATTCCTAATCCTATTTCAAGTATTGATGATACCGGTTATTTACAAAATAGACGAATTAAAAGGTTTATGGGTGATGAATAGGATTATTAGAGATTTTGATTTAGTTGCCTTAAAAATTGTTAGAAATGTTATTGAGAAGACTTTTATTCAAAATGGTTTTTTAGAAATAATTAGTCAAGAAGTATTAAAAGAAAATTATTTTCAGTTAAGAGATGTTTTAACTTATGAAGGTTTCTATTATGCGAGAGAGGAAAATAAAAAGCAACATTTTTTTCAAGTTTTAACTTCTTTTAAAAACACTTTTGAAAGGTTATTATTTATTCCAACACTTGTTTTAGAAAAAGATGGAGAATATTTTTTATTCTTTAAAGAAAAACTACTTTCTTTGCAAATGTTTGATAATTATTTTAAAGTAAGTATTAATAGTAATATCTTTGATTATCTTAATGTTTCTTTATTATTACCTTTAAAAGTTAAAGTTGAGACTTTAGAAAAAGATATTTTAGATTATTTAAAAGATTTCATTATAGCGGAAAGCGAAGTTGTTATCTCTAGTAAAAAGAAATTAAGAGAGGAAGGACTTCTTAAAATACATATTGAGAATACCAAGATTATTAAAAAAGAAGATTTAAAATCAACACTTGATAAATATAAAAATGATTTAATTCAGCAAGAGAAGATAAAAAACAATAAATATTTACAAAGTTTAATAACAAATGAAGGTAATTATAAAGTTTTGTTTGAAGGTGAAAATCAATATTTAAAGTTAAAGTAAATTAACAACCGCTTAGTAATCTTCCATAGTAATGTGATATTCCATTATCTAAGAGTGTGTTATTGATTATATAACACAGGACAGGATTAAGAGAAGATTCTGTATTATCAAACTCAATATAAAAGAGTGCTTCTTGTATATCCATATCATGAAAATAACCTGAATGAACATTAAAAGTGCAAATATATTCATTATCTTCACGAACTGTATTTTCTAAATTGAATGGTTTTTCATCACTTGAAAGATAGAAATAAGCCATTATTAAAAAGTTAGTTTCAAAATATAAATCATCGTATTTTAAGTTTCTTTCATTTGCTGAACTATATTCTAATAATTGTTCTCTTGAATAAATAAAATGCCCTAAAGAGTGTCTAAAATTATCTTGATAGTATTTCATTCCTTTGTTATTTTGATATTCCATTGAACAAACATTTTCATCGCTTGAACTACTATGTTCTTCACTTTGGTTTATTGATGATGTATTTTCGTTGCTTAAACTACTAACTTCTTCACTTATTTCTAGCGAACTTAAACTTTCAGTATTACTACATCCAATTAGTGAAACGACAACAGTTAATATTAGTAAGATTTTCTTCATTTGTTTTCTCCATTACTTAATCTTGATTAAATTATACAATAATTATCAGATTTGTCTATATTCATATATGAAAAGTTAGAAATAAATAACTACAATAACAAATCAATATTTAAAGTTACTTTCTTAATTATTCCCCTTTTCTTTTTAATTAAAGGACATTATATTAGGAGGAATTATGCAACATATTTTACAAAGAGAGAAAAACGAATGTGGTATAGCTGTTATGATAATGTATTTAAGTTTATTTAAAATTGAAAAATCTTATGAAGAAATCAAAGAAAGTATAGATATAAATGAAAAAGGGTTATCTTTATTAGAGATGAGCAAATATCTAAATAATTATACTCAAGTAAATAGTTTTCAATTAACAGAAACATCAGAAATCACTGTTTTTCCTTGTATTGCTATTATAAGTCATAAAAAGAAAAATCATTTTATTTTAATTTATAAAAAAGAAGGCAATGATATTATTTATTCTGACCCTTGTCATTATGCTCTTAAAAAAAGAAAACTAACATCTTTAAATATTACTTATCTTATTTTTGGAGATAGTTTAGAAGTTGTTCTTCCCTCAAAAAAGAAACAAAAAGATTCTTTATATGCTGTTCCTTTAATTATTTTACAAATTGTAGAGTTGTTTTTAATTACATTTTCTTTCTTTTATTTATTTTCTATGGTTGGGTTTAGTGGAGATAAGATTTTAACTTTCTTAATTGTTATTTTGATTTCTTTACTTATTACTTTATTAAAGAATTATTGTTTAAACAAAGTCAATATTTATTATGATAAGGAATTAATTTTTAATAGATATACGGAAATAGCAAAAAAGGATGTTTCTTTTGTTTCAGAATTATTTAAAATAAAGAACTTTATTATTAGTAAATATACTCTTTTAATTCCTAGTCTTATTATTATTTTAATTGGGGTGGCAGGTTTACTATTTATTAATCCTTATATTTATTTAATATTATTTGGTT
>JAISJY010000047.1 GCA_031261365.1 Caryophanales bacterium
GGGGAAAAAGAAAATAATCCATATCTTGTTATTCTTCACCTTGTTCCTTTAAAGCCAACAACACCATTTAAGGCAGCAGGTTTTCTAATAGAATCGCCTGTATCACTTCCTAAAGCAAAAGGAACTAAACCTAAAGCAGTAGCAACCACACTACCAGAAGAAGAACCGCCAGACATATTTTTACTATTATAAGCATTTCTAACTATACCTGTTAAAGCATTCATACCTGTACCACCCATGGCTAATTCATCTAAAGCAACTTTGCCTATTAATTGAGCACCAGCCTCTTTTAATCTTTTAATAACAGTAGCATCATAAACAGGAGTATAGTTTTTTAAAAAGTTACTAGAAGAAGTAGATAAAATATCTTTCGTAGAAAAGTTATCTTTACAAACATAACATAAACCACTTAAAGCTTTATTACTTAATTCTAAATCGGGTTCAACTAAAGTAACTAAAAAATTATGTTCTTTATTTTTCTTTAATATTTCTCTTTGTAAATCTTTTAAATATAAAGAATAATCTATTTCTTTATGGTGTATTTTATTTAAAAAATCTTCAACAGTTGTTTTATGAAAGTTCATCCTATTTAACAACCTTTCCAATTTTTATATGTTTCCCATCTAATTCTTTAACATTCTTAAAAACATCTTCTTCTTTTAAACTTTCTTCAGGAATATCTTCTCTCAATGAATAGTTTTCTAATAAATAAGGGAAAGTCATTGGTTCTAATTTATCAATTCCCTCTATCTCTTCAATTAATTCAAATTGGCTCAATAAAATATCAAACTCTTTTTTTAAAGTTTCATATTCTTCAGCTTTCATCTCAAACATCAAACGATGCGATAACTCTTTTAAGAAGTCAATAGTAATTTTCACGCAATAATTATATAACATATAATTCAATTATTCATTATAATATTTTCATGGACGGATTATTTTTTTATAAGTTAACCTCTTTATTAAGAACTGAAATATTAGAGAGTAGAATTCACCACTTTGACCAAATATCAAAAAATGTTTTCATAATGGAACTTAATAAAGGAAAGGTGATTTTTAATCTAAATCAAAAAACCTCTTTTTTCTTTACTCAAGAAAAATATGAAAGTTCTCTAGCCACTAATTACTTTTTAACAACAATTCGGAGCAAAATAAATAAAGGACTTATTAAAGAAGTAAAACAACTTAATTATGATAGAATACTCCAAATTAAAATAGAAAGAGTAAATGATATTTATCAACCTGTTTATTATGATTTAATTATTGAACTAACAGGTAATAGATTTAATATTTGTTTATTAGAAAACGAAAAAATAATAGTAAGTTTAAACCCGAGAAGTAATAAATATGCTTTACCTCTTTTTAAAGGACACAAAGCCATTTTTGAACTCATAAAAGAAGACCAAAGATATGGTTTATTATGTAAATATCTTTTTGATTTTAAAGAAAACAACAATTACTCTTTAACCCAACTAATTACCTTAATAGATAATAGTAATACTCTATTTTTAAACAACATATACCCACATTTCATAAAATTAGTTAAATCAGAAGAGCATTCAATTAAAGAAGGACTATACTTATTATTTGAAAAAGAACTACTCAATACCACTAATAGTTTTATAACTCCTGTTTTAAATATTACTAATAAATTAATAAGTTCTAATTTAAAAAGAATAAGCATTATTGAACAATTAATAAATAACTCTTCTCTAAATGATTATCTAGAATACGGGAAAATCTTATTAACTACCAATGAACAAGAATTAGAAGAATGTATTATTACTTATAATATTCCTTATAATAGAGATATTTCCATTATTGAAAACTCTAATTACTTCTTTAAATTATACAAAAAAGAAAAAGGCAAACTTTTATATAATAGAGAGTTACTTTTAAAACTTCAAGATGATAATGATTTTTTACAAGACATTTTAGTTGAACTTTCTTATGCAACTCCTAGTTCCTTAACAGAAATAAAGCAAGAACTTGTTGAAAAAAACTTTATTAAATTTAAAAATATTAAAAAAACTACTCCTAAATATTTAAAGTTTGTTTATAACAACACCAATATATATGTTGGATTAAATGCTTTACAAAATGAATATTTAACTTTTAAAATTGCCAAAGGAAACGATACTTTTTTGCATGTACACGAATATTCAGGCAGTCATGTCATTATAAATAGTGAAAATCCTGATAAAACTACTTTAGAATATGCTGGGGCTTTAGCTAAAAAATATTCAAAAGCCTCTGATTTAGGAAAAGTTCAAATAGATTATACTTTAGTAAAATACTTGAAAAAAATAAAAGAAAAAAGAGGAAAAGCCTTACTTAAAAACTACTCCTCTTTTATGATTTAACCTTTGTAAGATTCTTTAACAGCTCCGTTTGTTATTTTTCCTTGATAAGTATTTAAGCCTAATGTTATTGGCTTATATTCTAAAGCTTTTTCAATGCCTTTATCGGCAATTTGTAAACCAAACTTAATAGTGGCATTATTTAAAGCTAAAGTAGAAGTTAAAGCCACAGCACCAGGCATATTAGCCACACAATAATGAATAATCCCATCCACTGTAAAAACAGGATCAGAATGTGTTGTTGGTTTACTAACTTCTGTTGACCCACCTTGATCAATAGCCACATCCACAATAACTGCTCCTAATTTCATATCTTTATAATATTCTGTTTTTATTAACTTTGGAGCTTTAGCACCTGGTAATAAAACACAACTAATAACTAAATCAGCATTTACTAAAGCTGAAATAATATTTGTTGTATTAGAATATAAAGTTGTTATTTGATTTTTATATTCTTGATTTAATTGTTCTAATTTATATAAATTAACATCTAAAACAGTAACATTTGCTCCTAAACCAACCAAAGATGAGATAGCATTTTCTCCCACAGTACCTGCCCCAATAACTACAGCATTAGCTCTACTTACACCTGGAACTCCATTAATTAAAATCCCTCTGCCTCCATAAGGCGTTTGTAAATATTTACTTCCTTCAATAACTGCTAATCTTCCAGCAACTTGGCTCATCGGTTTTAAACATGGCAAAGATCTATCTTCTAATTCAATAGTTTCATAAGCCACACTAGTTACTTCACTCTTTAATAATGCTTCTAATAATCTTTCTTCAGCAGCCAAATGTAAATAAGTATATAAGATTAAACCTTTTCTAAAATATTTATATTCCACAGGTAAAGGTTCTTTTACTTTAACCATCATATCAACAGTATTCCAAACAGTTGATGCATCACTAATAATTGTGGCTCCAGAAGCTCTGTATTCTTCATTAATAAAACCACTACCAACTCCAGCATTACTTTCTACATATACTTGATGTCCATGCAAAACATAATCATGAACAGCTTGAGGGGTTAAACCCACTCTATTTTCATTGTTTTTTATTTCTTTAACAGTTCCAATTTTCATACTAAAAAAACTCCTTTAATTTCTATGTTAATTAACTATTTATTTATTTCTTATCAATATCAATTATTTCAACATTATCAGTATTATTAATAGTAACAACACTTATTTCAAGACTGAAAACTGCTTTTAATAATCTTTCAACATCATCTATAAGAACCGCTTTAACATCTCCGTTTAATTCTTTGTAATAAATAGGGGTCGGTATCTTTAAACCATAACCTTGGGATTTATCTAATAACCTTTGAACTCTTTTAGTAGATTCGCATAAAACAGGAACCATATGCTCAGCACTGTACTCTAAAATCTTTTTTGTTTTTCCGCTTCCGGGATTGCCAATTATAATTTTCATATATAATCTCCTTAATATATAAATATATTACAACAAAATAGAAAAAAGTTCTACTATAATTTGATATATGTTAAAATCTTTTTGTGAATTATTTGAAATGTAGTGTGGTCTCTTATAAACAAGATGGCAATTTCCATAGAAGTTGGGATAGTTTTTTTATAATTGAAGAGACCAAAGATTACTATATTTTAGGTAATCATATTTCTAAAATTATTGAAGATGATGGAAGGGTTTGGTATTCTAAAGACCCTGTTATTTCTATCTTTTATAAAGAAACCTTCAAAAATATAATTTGTATGATTAAAAATACAGGTATTAAATATTATGTTAATTTAGCTTCTCCATCTTTTTTCCATGAGCAAACTATTTATTATATTGATTATGATTTAGATATTACTTATTCTTTAGAAAACGGGATTAATATTTTAGATTATGATGAATATGAAGAAAACAAAATAAAATATAATTATTCGGCTGAACTAATTTATAGTATTCAAAAAGAAACTCAAAATGTCATTAAACTAATTAATCAAAAAGAATTTCCTTTCAATACTACCAAAATAATGAATTATTATAATTTAATTATTAATCTTAAATAGTTATTTTATAGAAGAATAAAAAGTAGGATTTTTGCTTGGGTATATCTTTTGGTGTATAGCTGTAACAGCTGTTATGACCTCTCCAAATCCTGTGGTTAATGTTTTAGTTTTACCATAATAAGAACAAGCATTCCCGACACAAAAAACACCTTCAAAACTTGTTTCCATATTTGTTTTTACTTGAATACCTAATGTATCTATGTTTAAAATATTAGAAAAATAATTTTTACTTTCTAAAAAACCATAATTAACGACAAGATAATCAAAATATATCTTTTCGGTAGAGTTTATTAGTAAAAAATGCTTATCATTTTCTATAATAATTTTATCAATGTGGGCAGATGTTATTACATTTCCAAGACTGTTCCTAAATAATTCCAAAGAATGTTCATGCCCTCTAAACTCAGCTCTTCTATGGATAAGAGTAACAGATTTAGCAATATCTTTTAATAAATTAGCATTGTCTAAAGCAGAATCTCCTCCCCCTAAAACTATAACATCTTTATTCAATAAACTTTTTAAATCGGTAATCTGATAAAGTACTTTTTCATCTACTCCTTCAACCTCTAGCTTTTTAGGAATATTAACCCCATTACCTGAAGAAATCAAAATAGTCTTACTCTCATATTTATCTTTATTGGTAATAACTAAATAAGAATCTTGAAGTTTCTTTATTTCTATAATTTCCTCTTGATAATGAATTGGAATATCTTTAGCAAAGGTTTCATATTGTTGATAAAGCATTTCAATAAAATCTTTGGACTTAACTGCTAAAATGCCCGGCACATCTGAAATTATTTTTTCTGGGTAAATCTTTAAAGGTTGTCCCCCATATACTTCTTTGCTTTCTAAAATAAGAGACTTTAATTTTCTTAAACCTAGATAATACCCTGCAAAAAGACCTATTGGTCCTGCCCCCACCACAATTACATCAAGCATAAAACAATTTTAACATAGTAACAGTTAAAAAACTAACTTATTTTATTGTTCATTATTAAGAAATAACCCCTTCTTTGAATAGTGATATAATTATAATGTGAAATATCAATTAAAATTAGAAAATAAGGAAAGCACTATCTTATTCGGAAAAACATTTGCCAAAGTTATTGTTCCTAATTTAGTTATTGTTTTATTAGGTGATTTGGGAAGTGGAAAAACTACCTTTACTCAAGGAGTAGCCTTAGGATTAAATATTAAAGAAGAAGTTAAAAGTCCAACCTTTGCTATTATAAATATTTATGAAGGAACTTTGCCTTTATTTCATTTTGATGTTTATAGATTACAAGATAACTTACAAGACTTAGGCTTTAATGAATATTTTTATGCAGGTGGAGTATCTATTATTGAATGGGGCAACATTATAAAACAATATTTGCCTGAAGAATATCTAATTATTACTTTTGCTTACAAAGAACATTATAGAACAGCCCTTATTGAAACAAATAAATATGAAAAAGAATTAAAGGACTTTATAAGATTATGGGAACAACTTTAATCATTGATACTTCTTCTGATTATTTATCAATAGGTTTAGCTAAGACTGCTGTTTTTTACAAAAAACAAATATTGGCTATTAGAAAACAAAGTGAACTTTTAGTTCCTACTTTAAAAGAAATATTAGATATTAATAATTTAACTTTTAAAGACTTATCTTTAATCATAACAACTATTGGACCTGGTTCTTATACAGGAGTTAGGATTTCTTTAACAGTTTGCAAAACATTAGCAATAACTTTAAAAATCCCTTTAATAACTTTATCTTCATTAGCTAGTTTAATCGGTCTTAAAAAAGGTTATGCTATTCTAGATGCCAAAGGTGGCAGATACTATACTGCCTATTTTGAAAATGGTTTTAGTAATTTTCCAACTGTTTTAAAGAACGAGGACTTATTAAAGTTATCACAAAGTTATGATTTATATGGAGAAACATCTTTAAGTAAAGAAAAAGAATATGATATTATTGAAAACCTTTATCAAGTAAGTAAATTATATACACCTGTTTCTAATGTCTATAATGTTAAACCTAATTATACTATTTTTAGAGAAATGACCCTTGATGACATTAAAGATATAGCAAAATTAGAGGAAAGTTTATTTAAAACACCACGAGGAGAAAAAGAACTTAATGAATTATTAAATAGTGAGTTCTCAACCTTCTATGTACTTTCAAATTCAAACGACATATTGGCATATTACGGATTTTATTATGTTGATACTCTTTTAATGATTATTACTTTTGGAGTTAAAAAAGAAGAACAAAACAAAGGTTTGGGAACTATATTATTAAATAAAATTATTGAAAATGCTATAACCTTAAATGCTTCTGTCATAGATTTAGAAGTTAGAGTAAGTAATAAAAAAGCTTTATCTCTTTATCAAAAAACAGGATTTAAAATATTAAGAACCATTAAAAACTATTATGAAAATGAAGATGGTTATCATATGCAATTACAAATAGGTCAGGACAAATATGAAGAAATATATATTAGCCATTGAAACATCATGCGATGATACTTGTATTGCTGTTTTAGAAAATGATAAAGTTTTATCTTCTGTTATTTCTTCTCAAATACAAATACACGCTTTATCAGGAGGTGTTATTCCCGAAGTAGCCAGCCGTTTACACGAACAAAATATTTTCTTCGTTTTAGATGAAGCTCTTAAAAAAGCCAACATAACATTAAACGATTTAAAAGCAATAGGTGTTACTATTGGACCAGGCTTAATAGGTAGTTTACAAGTCGGTTTACAATTAGCCAAAACTTTAGCTGTTACTTTAAATATTCCTTATTTCCCTATTCATCATTTAGCAGGGCATCTTTTAGCTAATTTAATTGAAAACAAAATAGCTTTTCCAGCCTTAGGCATTATTGTTTCTGGTGGTAATTCTGAACTTGTTTTATTAAATGACTATTTTGATTATGAAATACTAGGTGACACTTTAGATGATGCTATTGGAGAAATGTTAGATAAAGTAGGTAGAGTTTTAGGTTTGCCTTACCCTTCTGGTCCTATTATTGATAAAATGGCTAAATTAGGGGAAAATAAATATCATTTTCCTATTCCCAAAATAGAAGGCTATAATTTCTCTTTTTCTGGTTTAAAAACAAATCTAATTAATTTTATTCATAAAAGAGAACAAAACCAAGAAAATCTTGATTTAGAAAACATTTGTTGCAGTTTACAAGAAAGTGCTTTTGCTCAAATCTTAAATAAAACAAAATTAATTTTAGAAACCTACCCAATTAAGAGTATACTTTTAGGGGGAGGCGTAGCCGCGAATTCTAAATTAAGAGAAAAGATACTTAACTTAGAAACTGACAACTTAAAAATATATTTACCTAAATTAATGTATTCTATGGATAATGCTGCTATGATAGGTGTTGTAACTAATTTATTAATTGATAACTATCAGTCTGCTGAATTAACTATTAGTGCTAAGCCAAATTATAAATTAAATGACTGGGGGGATTACCTAAATGGACAGAAAAAAACTTAAACAAATAACAACTTTAAATGATGATAATCTTAATATGTATGAGTTTTTTAAAATTATCAAACCTAAAATCATTAACAAGAAAAAAGAATATTCTGATGAAGAAGGGATGTTTTTAATTAAATTAACCATATTAAGAAAGCTTGGTTTTTCTATTAATGAAATTGAAAATGAACTTTTAAATCATAAAACTAATCTTATTGAAAAATTAGCTATAATTATTAAAATGTTGGAAGGTAACACTGATGAAAAAAGTATGGTTATTAGAAAAATAATTAGAAAAATAGTTGATAATGATTTAACAGTTGATACCTTACCTTATAGTGAGTTTTTAATGGATATGAAATACTATCATAAGTTTGGTTCAGTTCCTGTTCTCTGGACTGTTGAAGATTACTTTCCTGAAATTAGTTATGCTCTTAATTTTAAAAAGATAGTAACTATTTTTGGTATAATTGCTTTTTCTCTTTTATTTATCTTAATAATTGCTTTTAAAATCTTTGATAGTATTTTATGGCTTACTTTAGCCTTAGCAAGTTATACTTTCTTCTGTTGGGGTGCAATATTTATTTTAAGAAAACTATCTTTGAGGCGTTTAAAAAAATGAGAATAGGTTTTGGAAAAGATATTCACCTTTTAGTTAAAGATAGACCATTATATTTAGGTGGAATTAAAATAGAATATGAAAAAGGCTTACTAGGTCATTCTGATGCTGATGTTTTAATTCATGCCATTATGGATGCTATTCTCGGTGCTTTAGCCTTAGGAGATATTGGAGAATTATTTCCTAATACTAATCCAAAATATCAAAATATATCTTCGGTGGTTCTTTTAAAAGAAGTCTATAATCTAATGCTTAATCAAGGTTATGAAATAAATAATCTAGACACTATGATAATCTGTGAAGAGCCTAAAATTACTCCTTATAAACATCAAATAAAAAACAAACTTGCTGAATTATTAAAGACCGATGCCAAGAACATTTCTATCAAGGCTGGAACTAATGAAGGTTTGGGCTATTTAGGAGAAAAACTAGCTATTGAAGCTTCGGCTTATGTATCTATTAAAGAAATGGAGTAATAAAAATGAATGAAGAAGAAAACATCAAAGAGTTAGAAGTTGAAATAAAAGAACCCCATAAACCAAGTATAATAAAGCAATTATTAACCCGTTATTTTTTGGTTGCAATGTCTGGAATGGCATTGGGTCTTTTTGCTTCTTTAATCGTTGGAATTATTATTAAACAACTTGGCAGAATACCTTTTTTAGACTTCTTACAAATTCAAAACTTATACAGTAACATTCTTAGTAAATCAATAACAGGTGGGGCTATCGGAGCTGGTATTGCTATAAAATTAAAATATAAAAACATGTTGTTAATCTCTAGTGTAGTCGTGGGAGTTCTTGGTTATCTAGTACCTGGAAATATGAATGGAGGTAATCCTTTAGGTTGTTTTTTAATTGTTGTTATTGCAGGTGAAATAGGTAATTTAGTTAATGGAAAAACCAAAGGCTTAGATATTATTATTACCCCTTTGGTTGTTATTTTAATTGGACATACTTTATCTTTATTAATTTGTCCTCCTATTTTACAAGCAACTTCATACTTAGGAGAGGCTATTAACAAAGCTACCGAATTAAGTCCTTTCTTAATGGGCATCGTTTTATCAGTTAGTGTCGGGGTAATATTAACTAGTCCTTTATCATCAGCCGCGATTTGTATGTCATTAGGATTATCAGGTATTGCTGCTGGGGCAGCGGCCGTTGGTTGTTGTGTAAATATGGTTGGCTTCGCGGTTTGTTCAGTTAAAAAAAATGGTTTAAGTTCTCTAGTTTCTATTGGTTTAGGAACCTCAATGTTACAATTTCCAAACACTTTAAGAAAGCCAATTATTTGGTTACCTATCATTATCACATCGGCTATTTTAGGTCCTATTTCCACGGTTGCTTTTCAAATGGTCAATACTGCTGAAGGAGCAGGTATGGGAACTAGTGGTTTAGTTGGTCAATTTGGGGCTTTAGAAGCTTTAGCCTCCTTAGGAAAATTAAACTTTTTTACTGTCTTTCAACTATTATTATTACACTTTATTTTACCTGTTTTATTAGTTTTTTCTTTAAATTATTTATTAACTAAAATCGGTTTAATTAAAGATGAGTATTATAAATTGCAAGAAAATTAATCTATTTTTTATATCTTACTTGAAGGTTCAAAGTAAAAAAGAACTTCCCATTTTCTTTATAAACTTCAAGCATACGAAATCTTGTTGAACTAGGAGAATCTAATTTACTCTCATTTATCATATATTTAAGAACACTTTCTTTAAAATATGTTAAATCTAATATAACAACTTCCCCATCATCTTTTATTATTAATAATCCCCCATTTACTGTTCTTATTCCATCCCACTTTATACTAGGAATAAAACCAAAACTAGTACCATCTAAAAAGTCACCAAGTTTTTTATAACCTAATTTTTTATCAGAAAATTGATTTGCTTTTATAAATATTTCTTTCAAATCTTTATTATTATTTTCATAGGAATACAAAAGTGTATTACCAAGATATGTTGGAAGATTTGAATCGATCATTCTTAAATTATAATCAAGAGCATTAGAGACTACAGAATCAAAAGAAACAATTCCTCCAAGTTCGTGTATTTTTTTAATTCTATCTAGTAATTTAGTTTCGGTTTCTATTAAATTAATAATTGCAACATCAACAGCATTAATTCCTTTTATTTCATATTTAAAATTAGTTTTTTTACTAGCATTAAAAATAGTTGCTGGACTACCTAAACTAGATTTTATACTATATGTTAATTCAACCTCTTTCTTTGCTCTTTTATCTAAAGATATTATTCTGACATCTCCT
>JAISJY010000137.1 GCA_031261365.1 Caryophanales bacterium
CAATGTTTCTCCTGCTCAATTATTACAAGCAGGTTTCTTAGCTTCTTTTATTAAATTATATGACGAATATGATATTACTCCTGATGCTATTGCTATTGAAATTACTGAAACATTTTTAATGAGTAACTTTACAGAAACGGTCGCTAGATTAAAATACTTAAGAGAAAAAGGAGTTCCTATTTATCTTGATGATTTTGGAACAGGTTATTCTTCTTTGTTATATTTAAATGAATTGCCGATTGATTATATTAAAATAGATAGAGAGTTTGTCAAAGATTTATCAACGAGTAAAAGTAGTAGAACCATCGTTTCTAAATTAATCTCTCTTGCCAACGAATTAAACATTAAAGTAATCGCTGAAGGAGTGGAAACTGATTTCCAAGCTCAATTCTTACTTAAAAATGGTTGTTCATTAATTCAAGGTTGGTTAGTTTCTAAAGCGGTTGTTAGAAATGAAGTTTTAAAACTATTTGATTTTCATGAAGATGTTACTGTTAAGAAAGGTTCATAGAATAGGAGGAAATTATGCTTAATTATATTTTATTTTTAGCTGGGGAAAATGACAACACTTTAGGAGATGCTGGAAATCTAATTGTTTCCTTAGTAGTTATTGGACTTATTGGTTTTGCTACCTATTTGCTTATTGTTTCTATTTTAAAATCAAGAAATAAAAGAGAAACTATTGATAATGAATTAATTGATGGAGTTTGTTCTAGAAAAGACTTAGTTCAAGCCATGGCAGATTTTGTTGTTAAATATAGAAGAAACAATGAGTTTACTTTGATGTATATTGAAATTCAAAACATTGCTAATTTAAAAGAAATATTTGGAGTTCGGCAGTTTGATAGATTTAAACAAATAATGATTACTAATTTAAGGTCTGTTCTCCCCCGGAATGCTTTGTTATGCCAATTTAATCCTAATGAATATATGATATTATTAAGAGGTATTATTTCTCAAGATAAAACAGAAAGTTTTGCTAATAGAGTTTTAGATGCTATTGCTATGCCGATTAATGTCGGTAATCAAGCCGATGGTGAAATCACTTTACAAGCTTTAATGGGAATTGTTATTTATCCTTTAAATGGAATTAATGAAAAAGAATTATTCAATAATGCTGAAATTGCTTTATATAAATCAAAGAAAGAAGGAACTGACCGTTATACTATCTTTACTGATGAATTAAATAAGACTGAACAAACTAATATTGCTTACTACCGCGAAATCAAAGAAGCTATTAGAAAGAAAGAGTTTACTTTCTTTTACCATCCAATTATTGATGTAAAAAACAATACAGTCTTTGGAGTTGAAGCCTTCATTAGATGGAATCACCCTGTTTTAGGTGTCTTACCTCCAAATAAGTTTTTAACTATTATGGAACATTCTGGTGATATTTCTTGGGTAGGTAGATGGGGTATTGAAGAATTATGTAAACAATTAAACGAATGGAATAAAGTTATGCCTGGTATTGAGTTTAAAGTCTCAGTTAACTTATCTCCTAAACAATTAATGGATGAAAAGATTAGTGAAGATTTCTTAGCTATTGTTAAGGCTAACCATGTTCAACCTTCTAGTATTTCTTTAGAAATTGTGGAGTTTGCCATGTTTGAAAAGTTTGGTATTGTAGCTCAAAACATTGAAAAACTTTCTAAATTAGGTTTCTCTATGGCTATTGATGACTTTGGAGTTGAGGCTAATACTTTAGCTAAATTATCAACTTTACCAATAAAGATAGTAAAACTTGATAGGAAGTTTGTTGAAAATACTAAAGATAACTTTATTATTACTAAAATTGTTAATATGTTAGTTGAAGTTGCTGCTAATGAAAATCTTTCTTTAGTTGCTGAAGGTGTAGAAGATTTAGAAATATTAAACTTTGTTAAAGGTTTCAATATCTTTAATTGTCAAGGTTATGTTTTTACTAAACCTTTAAATGCTTCTGATATGACTTCTTATTTAAAAGAGGAAAAATGGAAAGAAGTTACTTCTCAAAAAGCTAATTTAAGACCTATTGGTGAAGAAGAAAAAGTTGAAGAAACTGAAATATTGCCAACACCTGAAGAATAATTAAATCTTTTTTAAAGAAGAGATAGCTCTTTGTCTCTTACTTACAGTAGAGTATTCAAAGTTAAGTTCTAATTCACTCATTAAGTTATCTAAAACCCAATGGCAATGTTCAAAGGACTTTCCTTCAAATTCTATTTCATAATCTTGTAAACCATTATAATAATTTATATCTAAAAATAAAATACCTCCATCAAAATCAAATTGGTAGCGGTGTGTTGTTAAAGAAGCTAATAAAACTAATTTATCTGGAATAAAACCAATAAAGGATTCTAATTCTCCTAAAGGTAACTTTCCTGTTTCATTTAAGTAATCTAATTTCTTTTTATCTATTTTTTCATTTATTTCAATTAAGCCATCTTTTTGAGGTGTTTTAATTGTTAATTGATAACTGTTTTGTTCTTCAATAACTCTACTTCTTAAATGTATTTGTTTCTCTTTTAAAAAGTCTGTTGAAGTATCATAATAATTATTTGTTTGAATAATAAAGGTTGTTTCACTAGTTATGCCTAACATATCACATACTTCATAAAAGTCATAATCAGATACTAGTATTTTTACTTCTATTTCTTTTTCTATATCCATAAAATAATTATACTACTTTAAAGAATTATTGTAGGCGGTTTCATTAACTTTTTTGAAGATTATTATTTATAATTTAAAAGTAAATGGAGGTTTATGGAAAATATTTTCTTAAAAGAAAAGATAAGAAGAGAAGCTTTAATCATTGATAACAACATTATTAAAGTAGATCATTTTCTAAACCATCAAATAGATGTAAAGGTTCTAGACCAAATTGCATCTATTTTTTTTGATTATTTTAAGAATAGAAACATTACTAAAATTGTTACTATTGAGGCTAGTGGTATTGCTATTGCTTGTAGTTTGGCTCGTTTCTTAAATGTCCCTGTTGTCTTTGCTAAAAAAGTTTCAAATATCAATGATAACTATTATGCTTGTCAAGTATTTTCTTATACTAAACAAACTTTAAATAATATTGTAATTGATAAGAGGTTTTTAAATGATAAAGATAATGTTTTAATTATTGATGATTTCTTAGCAAATGGTCAAGCCGTTTTAGGTTTGCTTGATTTAGTTAAACAAGCTCATAGTCAAATAGTTGGAGTTGGTATTGTTATTGAAAAGTCATTTCAAAAGGGAAGTATTCTTTTAAAGAAACAAAATATTGATTTATTAAGTATCATTCAAATTCAAGAAATAGTTAATAATAAAATCATTTTCAAGGGGGAAATATGAACAGTAAAAAAATAATTCAAGAAGCTACAGACTATATTATTAAGACTAGCCAAATTAAACATTTTGATATTGGTATTATTTTAGGAAGTGGTTTAAATGATTTATTTTTTGATGTTGAGGCTTTATATATTGATTATAAAGATATTCCTCATTTTAAGACCTCTACTGCTCCTGGTCATCAAGGGAGGTTTATGATTTTTAATTATGCTAACAAAACTATTATTGCTATGCAAGGAAGATTACATTATTATGAAGGGTATGGAATGGATGCTGTTATTTTACCTATTGAAGTTTTTAAAGAACTTGGAATATCATACTTAATAACCACCAATGCAGTTGGAGCTATTAATGAAAACTATGAAGTTGGTGATATTGTTATTATAAAAGACCATATTAATTTTATGGGATATAATCCAATGATAGGAAGTAATAATCATCAAGGTTCAAGGTTTTTTGATATGAGTAATGCTTATGATTTGTCTTTGAGAACTGAAGCTGAAACTTTAGCTAATAAAATGAATATTAACACGAGAAGTGGGGTGATGTTAGGCTATTCTGGACCTTGTTTTGAAACACCTGCTGAAATTAGAGCCTTTAGAATATTAGGAGCAGATATTGTTGGGATGTCAACAGTTCCTGAGGCAATAGCTTCAGCTCATGCTAATCTTAAAATGGTATCTTTTAGTTTAATTACCAATATGGCTTCTGGTGTTTTAAAAGAAAAATTAAATGAAAATCATATTATTGAAATTGCTCAAGCTAAATCAAAAGATTTAAAAAACTTAATCTTACAACTAATATGGACAAAATAGTAGTTATTAATTTTGGTAGTCAATATAATGAACTAATTGTTAGAAGAATTAGAAGTCTTAAAGTCTTTGCTCTTTTACTTAATCCTTCTCAACTTGATTTAAAAGATAAAGAGATTAAAGGAATTATCTTATCGGGTGGTCCGTTTTCTGTTAATGAGAAAAATGCTTTAATGATAAATGAAGAAATCTTTAACTTAAATGTTCCTATCTTAAGTATTTGTTATGGTATGCAACTAATTAATAAAATGTTAGGAGGTCAAGTAGAAACATCTTTAAATAAAGAGTTTGGAAAAACTGAAATAAAGATTATAGAAGATTCTCCTTTAAGCAAAGACTTACCTTTTACTTTTAATGTTTGGATGAGCCATAATGATGTAGTTACTAGAATAGCTGATAATTTTAATATATTAGCTATTTCTAATACTAATAAAATCGCGATGATAAAACATTTAGAAAAAGATATTTATGGAGTTCAATTTCATCCTGAAGTTGATAATACAGAGTATGGTCTTCAAATATTAGATAATTTTATAGAAATATGTCAAATTAAAAGAGAATATGATATGCCTAATTTTATTAAGACTAAAATAAAAGAAATAAAAGATATTGTTCAAGATAAAAAAGTTATTTGTGCTTTATCAGGAGGTGTTGATTCTAGTGTGGTGGCTTTATTATTAGATAGAGCTATTCCTAATCAATTTATTGGAGTTTTTATTAATCATGGCTTTTTAAGAAAAGACGAAGAAATAGAAGTTAGTAATTTATATAAAAACATCTTAAAAACTCCTATTACTATTATTAATGCTGAAGATGAGTTTCTCAATGCTTTAAAAGGAGTTATTGACCCTGAAGAAAAAAGGAAAATCATTGGCAAAACCTTTATTAGTGAGTTTCAAAAAGTAAGTGAAAAATATCTTGTTGATTTTTTAGCCCAAGGAACTCTTTATACTGATATTATTGAATCTGGTTACAATAGTGCTAAAACTATCAAGTCCCATCATAATGTGGGTGGCTTACCTAAAGACTTAAATTTTACTTTAATTGAACCTTTGAAAACTCTTTTTAAAGATGAGGTTAGACTTTTAGGAAAAGAACTTGGACTACCAGAAACCATTTATAATAGACAACCTTTTCCAGGACCTGGCTTAGCAATTAGAATTATTGGAGAAATAAATAAGAATGATTTATTAGCTTTAAAAGAAGCCCATCAGATTTTAGATGAAGAAATTAAAAAAGACAATTTACAGTTTTCTATTTGGCAATATTTTATCGTTTTAACTCCAATTAGAACCGTAGGAGTTATGGGAGATAGCCGAACTTATGGAAAGGTGGCAATTATTAGAGCAGTGACAAGTAAAGATGGCATGACGGCTGATTATTTTAAGTTTCCTTATGCTACTTTGGAAAGAATATCATTAAGATTAGTCAATGAGGTTAAAGGGATAACTAGAGTTGTTTATGATATTACAAGTAAGCCTCCTAGTACTATTGAATGGGAATAATTATTTTCTTTTTCTAAATATGTTAAAATTAAATAGAGGTAATTATGGATTTTATTTTAAAGTATTGGTATATATTTGTTAGTTTGTTAGTTTTAATAGTTTTACTTATTTTATTTATTATTTATAAGATTAGAAAAAATAAAAATAATAAAACAACTAATGATTTATTTGCACAAATATTAAATTGTTTAGGTGGTCGGGATAACATTATAAAGTATGAACAAAGAAACTCCCGTTTGCAGTTTCTTTTAAAGGATTATAATATCAATAAAGATAAATTAAAAGAATTAGGGATTAATGGTATTGTGGTTAATTCTGATAAAGTTACTTTAGTTATCGGAAGTAAAGCAGATTTATTCGCTAAATATATTCATTAACTCTTTCTTTAATCTAGTAAGCGGTAACCCCATGATGTTATTCATTTCTCCACTAAACTCTTTAATAATTGGAATAGGTTGTTCTTGAATAGCATAGGCTCCTGCTTTGTCATAAGGATTAGTTTTTTGAATGTAATCAAAAATATCTTGAGCTGATAAATTATTAAAAATAACTTTACTGACTTCAGAATAAATAACTTGTTTATTTTTACTTAAAATACAAATACCGGTCACCACATAATGTTCGGTATTATTTAAAACATTTAACATATAGGTTGCTTCAATAAAATCTTTCGGTTTGCCAAATATTCCTTCGGGTGTAATTACAACTGTATCACAACCTATAACAACATCATCAGGATGATTTTTAAAGACTTCTAAAGCTTTTTGAGTAGCTAAAACTTTGGGTACTTCAAAATAGTCTAAATCTTCAGCATATTGTTCATTATTTTGGCTTGGTATATTGATAAAGTTTTTAGTAATTAAAGATAATAGTTGGATGCGACGGGGACTTTGACTAGCTAATATTAACATTAAATAAAGATGTCTCCCATTAAATCAGCTATTTTTTTGCTGTTTTTATCTAAAATAACGGGAACTATAATTGGTTTTCTTTTTATTTTTGATTCAAAAACATCATCTAAAGTAGTTGTTATAACTTCTTTTAATTGTTTGAAAGTTGTTTTACCTCTTAAAGCATTTCTTAATCTAGTAGTAACTAAATCTTGAGCATATTTTAATATTTCTATTTCATTATCTGTGACAATAAAACCGTGTTGTACCAAAGTCGGATTTAAAATTAATTCATTAGAAGAAGCATTAATAACTAAAACACAGCCAACTACTCCATCATCACCTAATTTCTTTCTGTCTTCAATAACATCTTTGCTTATTTCAGTGATAATTGTTTTACCATCAACATAGACATCTACAGGTTTTGGTTGAACATATTCTGGTTCATAATAAGCATTCCCATCTTTTAAAACAACCGCATCTCCATTGACACAAACAAAAGTATTGTTTTTAGGAACACCAACTAAATTGGCTAATCTTTCATGAAGTTTTAACATTCTATACTCTCCATGAATTGGCATAAAGTATTTAGGCTTAGCTAATTTTAATAATAATTTTAATTCTTCTTGATAAGCATGTCCTGAAGCGTGTAAATTAGAAATAGAGGAACTAGTTAAAACATCAGCATTAGCCTTTGTTAAAGTATTAACCATTTGATTAATTGCTAAACCATTACCTGGAATAGGAGAAGAAGAAAAGATAACGGTATCTTTGTATTTTATTTTTATATATTTATGTTCACCAGAAGCAATTCTAGATAAGGCAGCGGCAGGTTCTCCTTGGCTACCTGTACATAAAATTAAGATTTCATTATCAGGGTAAGCACCTAACTTTGAATAATCTATTAAAGAAGAATCTGGACATTTAATATAACCCATTTTACGAGCCACTGCCACAGTTTTCTCCATACTCCGACCATCAACATATATCTTTCTATTACTATTAATCGCGGATTGAATGATTTGTTGTATTCTATAAACATTACTAGCAAAGGTTACAATTAATATTCTTCCTTTAGTTTCCCGACATAATATCTTTAATTCATCGGCAACTGCTTTTTCACTTCTACTATTACCAGCTTGTTCAGCATTAGTAGAATCGGCTAATAATAATGTTATACCTTCTTCACCCCATCTAGCTAATTTAGCTAACTCTATATCATTTCCAATAGGTGATAAATCTACTTTAAAATCACCTGTAGTTAAAATGGTTCCATTAGGTGTTTTGAATCTAACCCCAAAGGAATCTGGAGTAGAGTGGGTCATTTCAATAAAGTCTATTTTAACCTCTCCAAAAATAATAGGTGCCATATCGGCTGTTGCTTCTAGAAAGTTAGGGCTTTCTGTCGTTTTAGCATCAATTAATTTCTCTTGAATTAAAATAGAAGCAAATCTAGGAGCAATAATTAGAGGAATATATACTTGTTGTAATAAAAAAGGAATACCTCCAATGTGGTCTTCATGTCCGTGTGTGATGATTAAGGCTTTGATTTTACTTTGATTTTGTTTTAAGTAAGTGAAATCGGGAATAATATAATCTATTTTCCCCATATTCTCTAAAAAGACACCAGGAAATCTAACTCCTGAATCAATTATAAAGAGAGAATCTTGGTATTGAACACAATACATATTCTTTCCAACCTCTCCTAAACCACCTAAAGCAAAGACCAATGTTTCTGAACTTATTTTATTTATACTGTTTTCTATCATATATCATTAATTATAGCATACTAATTATTTTCTGTCACTTAAAAAACATTGAAAATATTTAATAATAATGATATACTAATTTAGCACGGTTCCTTAGTCAAGTTGGTTAAGGCAGCGGTTTGCAAAACCGTCATCAACAGTTCGAATCTGTTAGGAACCTCCACTTATACTTCGTATAAAAATAGGGCTAAATACCCTGTTTTTTTGTTGTTTTTCTGGCTTTTAACTTTTTTGGTTCGTACCACTCTTTTTTTTCATTGAGAATATCAAGTATATTGACAATGTTTATTTGCTGAGATACATTGCTATGAATATAATGAAATGACATACTTTCTCTACTGTGTCCTACTCTTTTTCCAATAGCTGCAACATTAACTCCAAGTTCCTGAAGCATTGTTATATGACTGTGTCTAAAGTCATGTAATCTTATTGGAACAATATTAGCTTTTTTACAGTATTCATTTTTCTTCCTGGTTATTGTTGTTCCTGATAAATGTTTTCCATTAGCTTCAAATAAATATCCTTCTTTTCTTTCTCCTACTGCAGATAATACTACTTGATAAGTATAATCATCTAATAAGATATATCTATAAGCATTGGCTGTTTTAGGTGGTAAGAAGAGAACTGAACCATCACCACTTTTATTGGTTAGCGTTTTATTTACATTTATTGTTCTTTTTTCTTTATTAAAATCAGATATTTGTAATGCTTGTAATTCTCCTATTCTTAATCCAGTGAAAAACAATGTTTTATATGCTTTTCCATAAATACTACTTTCAGGAACTACACTTATAAATTGATTAAACTCTTTAATAGTCCAAACAGTAGCTTCTTTTACTATTGTATTATCTTTATATATATCTATCTTTCTATAGACATTATAGTTTAAATCATAATAGAGATTTCCATATTCAAGCATTGCCTTTAATAACTTAATAATTCTATTTACATATAATGTTGTAAATGTTTCTGTAGAAGCTAATAATTTCTTTTTCCATTCATTAACAAAATCTATAGTTATATCTTCTAAATATGTTTTATCAAAATATGGTATTATGTATTTTTTAATAGTATATTTCCTGGTCATTAAAGATGTTGGTTTTAATATTGATTTAATATGTTCTAAATATGCTTCAATTAAACTTTGAAACTTTACTGGGTTTACTTTTGTTAATACTTCTTGTTTTGCAAACTGTTCTGCAAAGATAGCTTCCATTCTGGTATTAAATCTTTTACTAAAAACTTTATCATTTACTTTAAAATGATAATAATACTTTTTTGTTAAGCTATCTTTGTATACAGCCACTTTTTACCTTTCTTTCTTTTAAAGGTCAATCGTTTGACCCTACATATCTATAGAAGCGATAATTAGCAAACAGTATCAATAAAACTGTTAACAAATAACAAATAATAATTATTAGCCACATATTAATCAGTTAAGCCATATTCTTTAGATACTTCTTCTAATGGTTCACCAAATAGAGCATCTTCAATTAATCTTTGTACTGTATTTATTATTTCTTGGGTTACTTCTGTTCCATTACAAGCGTTTGATATAGCAGATTTATCTTTATTATCTAAAGAGTTTTCTTTGAACCATATTAAGATACATGTAGCAGTGAATCTATCTACAGTTATCGTTTTAGATTTCAAGTATTCTTCTATTAAAAACTTTAATGTAAATCTTGGCATACTATGACAGAACCATTTTCTTTTTTGTTTTTGTGTAGATTCTAACTTAGCTTGATTTTTTAATTTAACTCTTTCAACAGCTTGTTTCAGATAAACCCATTTAAACCAGGTTTCTCTTCTGGAAAGATTACTATCTTTGCTTTCTTCTTTAATATCAATATAAGAGAATAAATAGTCTTTCATAAAATCTTTTAAATTAAAACCGAGCAGATGTAGTTTTTTAGTATAACCTTTAGCAGATTCTTTTAAGGGATTATCTATTTCAACAGCATTAGCTTTATTATCAAGTATAGTGTTTTTATCGTCTAAATCTTTTATAGTTCCTGTTAAAAAGCATAATAGAGTAAATGCTGTTTCTGCTCTGACACGCATTTCATACCGAACCCAACTTTCACGACCTGTAAAAGTTCCTTTGTGACTTTCTTGTTCTACTTTCTTATCATAGATACATAATGATAATTCAGAGTTTACAGAACCTATATCAATTGTTCTTCCTTTAGGGTCTCCTTTTTTCTTCCTGGAATTAGTTATTTTATAACACTGATTAGAACAGATATAGATTTCTCTGTCTATTTTAGATTCTAATTCACTAAAGTTTATTATTCCTTGGAAGTCATCATAGGCAATATCTATTCTGGTTGGTTTGAAATTATGTTCTCTGAAGAAACAAAATAAGAAGTAATAACCAAAATTAACATCTATATTATTCCTGATTAATCTTTCTTCAAATAATCTACAAGCGGAACCGCTCATTTCAAAACAAGCTATCATATTGTCAAAATTATCTTTAGCACTTGGATTATTATAATAAACAAAAGTATTTTCATCAAAGATAAAGATATTTTTATAGCCATTTCTATTAAACTCTAAATTATCATATTTTGTAGAATCTAAATATAATAATTCTAATAATGGCTGTAAAAAAGTAATAAAATCTCTTTCATCTTTTCTTGAAGACATTTTCTCACCTACTTCATTGTTTCCATATTCATCTGTGTTTTCTTTTTTGTCTGTCTCTGGTTGAATAAATGTAAATGTTAACCAATCGATACAAATATTGTTCTCTTTTTCACTAAAAAACGGATCTAAACTGTTCTTTAAATCATAAACTGCATTTATACACTCTAATCTACTTTCAAAACCTCTTCGCTTATAAGTTACTCCTTCTTGCTGAAACTGGTAGAAATATGTACCATTTACATCCTTATAAACCATAAACTCTCCTTCCTTAATAACATCTTTTTTCACCTTTCTTTTTTCCTTTCTTTCTTTCTGGTAGACATTTTTTAGGTCTGCCAATTTTATATACTTTAGTATATACCTATCATATTTGTGTATTAGTTGGGGGGCTGTTAGCAAACCCCCACTGTGCGAACGGCGGTGCCGTTCTTAGGTTCGTGGTGGTTTACTAACTAGTTAAAGAAATCGTCTTCTTCTCCCGGAGAATTATTAATCGGTTCAATATCTGCATAAAAATAACTATGCTGCTTAGCTAATTCTGATTGACTGGCTCGTACTGTTTTATAACTGTCTAAGTCAGCAAAGCCAAACACAGCTTCAGAATATTGTTTTTCTTGTAAATCAGATAAAGCATCTGTTACATACCTTTGGGAATATATCTTTTTATTAGCCAGAAAGTAAGCAACATTATCGGTGTTCTTTTCTCCCTGGAATATTTGTAGTCTCATTTTCTCATAACCAAAAGTATTTATGGTTCTTTCTAAACTCCTCGAGGCAACACCAGCTAAAGCACTAATCAAATATATGAAGAGTGTTCCATCTGATCGAACAGCTCTGAACCTATAATAATATTGTTCCCAGAAGCTTATTATTCTTTGTTGGATCCAAGGAATAATCCAATATGGTCCTAAAGCAAGATTAAACTCTTTTTCTTTTCTATCGATGTAAAGTGTTACTTCATTGATTTCTCTTAAATCAGCATTTAAAGACATAGCTCTTTGATCATCCATGAATATCTTGATGAAACACCTATGTCTGATAGTGTTGAAATGTCTTGCCATTTTAACAAAATTATTGAAGCCATCGTTGAATTGATTAGCGACATCTATTTTCTTATTAACTAGTTGGGAAGTTAATTGATTTAATCTTTCCTTTCCGATTTCAGTGATGGGGATGACACCTCCATCAAAACATGAAGCTAATTCATTATTAGATACTACTTTTTTACTTAATCTTAAAATATCAAAATCAAGTATTTTGGAATAACTCGAGGTGTATATTACTGGTGGTATT
>JAISJY010000130.1 GCA_031261365.1 Caryophanales bacterium
CTAATAGCTAAAAATAAAGCCTATGACTATTTGAGAAACAAAACAAAAGAAGAGGAGGCGATAAAAAGTTATGTATTAAATGAAACAAACAATATTAATTATAATGACGAGTATACTAATCAAGAAAAGTTACTTGATGAACTTTATAGTGATATTAAATCTATTGTGGATTCTAATGTATATAACATAATAATTCTTCATACTGTCTATAACATGAAGTTTGAAGAAATAGCCAAAGAACAAAATGTTACAAGTAGTGTAGTAAGAGGAATATATCATAGAGGAATGAAAAAAATCAAAAAGGAGTTAAATTATGAAAAATATAAAAAGATTGATTACTAAGTCATACAATGCAAAAATGAATATTGAAGATAAAAGAGAAGATATTTTTAAAAAAGTAAATTTAAATGTTAATACTAGCGAAAGAAAAATAACAAAGTTGTTTATTCCTTCAATCTTAAGTTTTATTTCTTCATTCATTTTTGTATTAATTGGAGTTATTATGATTGTTGTTGACCATAAAAAGATAAATAATGAATATATACCAAATAATAATCAGGCTATTGAATACTTAAAACAAAATACATTAAGATATGTAGAAAGTCCAATTATACAAGAAAACATAGTTTTTAATAATAACAATGTTAAATATAACATTTATTGTGGAAAGGCTAAAGAATATTTTAATTATGAAAATATAGTTGTTATTGAATTTATAGATTTAAATATATTTAATCAAGTTTCTATTTCAAACAATAGTTTAGAATTAACCACATCAATATCAAATGAATCAATTGTTGTTTTGAATACTTTAGAATTGCAAATAAATATAGAGTTAATTTTAAATAATGGTGAAGTTGTAAATGAAGATATCATATTTCCACCAATTTCTTATGATTTAAATTTATATTTCAATTAATTACGAACATTTTATATTTATTTGCGTCTTATCTTATGAAAGATTAAATTCTTTAAAATTAGGAGAAAATAAAAATGAGGAAAATTGTATCAAGTGTTATTCTGTTTTTATTGTTAATGGTTGGTGTTTCAATATCGGTAAAAGATAAGGTTCATGTTTCAAAAATGAATTACTTGTATTCTAAAGAAGAAATTGAAAAATTGAATAATGACAATGACTTAGATGATTTAAAATACTCAATTCTCATTAGATTTGATTATGATCTTATTGAATTCGTCAGTGAGCAAATAATAAATGAGGAGTCTTCTCAAGAAGATGTTGATCAATATTTACTAAGTCTACATCAAATTCAAAAGGATTATTATTCATTAAATAATAACGAAATCTTAAATGAACTTGGGCTTGAAAGTGAAATATTTAAAATAAGTAAATATTCGCCTTTTGCTGAAGCTGTTTTTGATAGCTATGAACAATTCCTTTATTATTCTAATATTGTAGAACAAACTTCATCAAGTGAAAGTATTTTGTGGGTCAATTTATCCCCAATATTGTTTGCTAATGAGGATGCAGACAGAAATACAGCCAGTGTATCTGGTAGTTACTTGATTTCAGAAACTCTAGCTACAATTGGAGTATTCTACCCTCAAACATATAATGGAAGCGGAATAGAAGTAGGAATTATTGATGAGGGAAATCCAGATAACTATACTTATTTAACTGGTCATGTTTCAAATGTTTTATCTTCGGTTACATCAAGTCATACCTCTTTGGTTTCATCAATATTAGGAGGAGATTTAGGAGTTGCAAGAGGTGTATCGCTTAATGTTATTTCTTACAACTATTTTGGCGGAGATATGGTGGAAATTATTAATCAAATGCTTGATTGGAATGTAAAAGTAATTAATTGTAGTTTTCTTATTCAGCCATCTTTAGGGTTATATAATGAACGGGATGGTTATTTTGATTTTGCTGTTAGAGAAAATTTAATTAGTATTGTAAAGTCTGCTGGAAACAGAGGATTTTATACTGATAAATATGTTACTAACCCTGGACTTGGAGTGAATGTTATTACTGTCGGTTCTATATCAAAAAACGGATTATTAAGTTATTTTTCTTCGTATAATGTCCACTCTTCACAATCAAATATTATTTTTAAACCAAACATTATTGCTCCTGGCGAAAACATTAAAGTTGGAGTTCTTACGGAAGATGATGGTACTAGTTTTGCTGCTCCACATGTCACTGGAATAATTGCTTTATTGTTTCAAGAATTTCCATATTTACAAACAATTCCACAATTGGTTGCTTCTTCTTTAATGGAGGGTGCTAAAAAGATTAGTGGTCAAACATCGTTTTATGATCCTTTGGTAGGAAGTGGACTTGTTAATTATCAAAACTCTAGAAAGATATTTTCTGAAAGTAAATATCAATCATATGTTACTAGTTCTAGTAGAGTAAGTGGAGATATTATATCATCAAAATCAATAGTGTTACCAGCATATACAAAAATCAGCATTACTTCATTTAATTTATATAATTCTGAAACTTCTTTACCCTCATCAACAAGCATGACTCCAAGTTTCTCTAATTTTACTCTTCAAGTTGTGAATACATATACTAGTACTGTTTTAGCAACTTATAGTTCAAGTTACAATATTCAACATATAGAACATTCAAATTTTACTTCACTATCAAAATCAATATCTATTAGAATTATTTTAAATGGTGCAAAAATAGGACTACCTCAAGAACTTGGTGCTTTTACATATTCTTTTGAAAATCTCCATACTCATGACTTCACTCATCATTATATTGATTTTGATGCTTCAAAACATAAATCGTATTGTGAATGCGGAAATTATATAAGTGAAGACCATGAATGGGAGATGGTTGAATTTACTAGCAACGGTCATTCTGGAATACATCAAGTATGTATTTATTGTGAAAGAATTGGGTTTGGTATTATGTATGATTAAGTTTGAATTTATTATATATTTTTTAAAAGGAGGAAAACAAAAATGAAAAAATTATTAATTATGTTGTTGGCGGTGTTTGGAATTATGTTGGTTGGGTGCGAAAGTAGTGGTGAACCAAAGCCCGTAGAGTTATCGAGTCAAGAAGAACCTGTTATTCAAAAAGAGCCGCAA
>JAISJY010000003.1 GCA_031261365.1 Caryophanales bacterium
CTATAAAATTAATAATGGCTTGAATAAATAAACCATATCTTATTTCTATAGCCGCTTTGGCAGGTTGCGTGATAACATCATTACTGGCAACTTCTGGAACGGCTTGAATAATGGTAAACTTCCATTCTTTTAAATCAATGCCTGTTAATAAAAAAGAAATACTTGGCATTAAAATATCGTTGACAAGTGAGGTAACTATAGCCGTGAAAGAAGCACCAATAATCATACCAACGGCTAAATCAATAACACTACCTCTAGTGATAAACTTTTTAAATTCTTGGAAAATACTTGTTTTCTTTTTCTTCATTTTCTATTTTTTAAATGTTTTAGCTCCTATAAATTGAGCAACACTACCTAATTCATCTTCAATTCTTAATAATTGGTTATATTTAGCAATTCTATCAGTTCTACTAGCTGAACCTGTTTTGATTTGACCAGCATTAGTGGCGACCACAATATCAGCAATAGTTGTATCTTCTGTTTCACCAGAACGATGGGAAACAACAGCTGTATAACCAGCTTTTTTAGCCATTTCAATAGCATCTAATGTTTCAGTTAAAGTACCAATTTGATTAACTTTAATTAAAATAGAATTAGCAACTTTAAGGTCAATACCTTTAGAAAGTCTTTCAGTATTTGTGACAAATAAATCATCACCGACTAATTGGATTTTACTGCCTAGTCTTTTGGTTAATTCAACCCAACCTGTCCAGTCATTTTCATCTAATCCATCTTCAATTGTTATAATTGGGTATTTAGCAACTAAACCTTCATAGTATTTAATTAATTGGCTAGAAGTAAAGACACGACCTCTGCTTCCTTCACCAGCTAATCTATAAAGATTACTTGACCTATCATAGAACTCACTAGCAGCGACATCCATGCCGAGTGCGACATCTTTGCCAGGTACATAACCAGCTTTTTTAATAGCTTCAACTATTAATTCTAAACCTTCTGAATTACTTTTAAGGTTAGGAGCAAAACCACCTTCATCACCAACTCCAGTGTTATAACCTTTTGCTTTTAAGACAGCTTTTAAATTATGGAAAACTTCAGTTCCAATTCTTAAAGCATCAGCAAAACTTTTACTACCTATTGGTAAAATCATATATTCTTGGAAATCAAGTTTATTATCAGCATGAGCTCCACCATTGATAATATTCATCATTGGAACAGGTAATACTTTGGCATTAACTCCACCTAAATATCTATATAATGGTAAGCCTTGACTATCAGCGGCGGCTCTAGCAACGGCTAAAGATACTCCTAAAATAGCATTTGCCCCTAATTTTGATTTATTAGGAGTTCCATCTAAAGCGATTAATTTTTTATCAATTAAAACTTGGTCTGTTACTTCTTCTCCTATTATTTCTTTAGCAATAATTTCATTAACATTAGCAACAGCTTTTAAAACACCCTTTCCTAAAAAACGAGTTTTATCACCATCTCTTAATTCAACTGCCTCAAATTCTCCTGTACTTGCCCCACTTGGAACAATGGCTCTTCCAAAATAGCCTTCAACAGTTGTGACTTCTACTTCAACAGTAGGATTACCTCTGGAATCTAACACTTCTCTTGCATAAACTCTTTCAATAGTTGACATAAATAACTTCCTTTCGTTCTTTAATATTATATACCAAAAAGAAGTGGTAGGTATGCTCTAGGAAAGAAAAAATAACAATTTTAATGAAAAAGCGAGTTAATGAAACTAAATTGTTGATTTTTTGATAGTTTATATATAAAAACTTCATAGTAAGAGTAATGAAAAAACTTAAATTAAAGTGCACTACATGCTACCACTAACGAAGATTTGTTTTTCATTTTATTATCACTATTTTCCCTTCTTGCTTAATGAAATGGCTACCAAATACATTTCTAATAGTATCATAAGCCCTAACTCTTATTTGTTCAAAATTATCTATTGGAAAACTTTTTGGAATTGTTACTCCAAATCCGACACTGTACAAGTCTAGTGTCAATCTATTGCTTCGCCAATAATTAAAAACAATTTCTAATTCATTGTCTATTATATTTAAAGAGACAGGACAGAAGTCTTCTTCTCTCCCTTCTGCATCGATATCAATGTAAAGCAAATTATTATTAGTAAAATAAGTATCTGGGTCATTATCATTTGGAATTACAAAAAAATCATTTTCTATCTCAGAAGCATTATGAAACAAATATGCTTCTTGAAATAAATTATGTTCAGATTGCTGAATATATTCCGTAATAGCAAAAGATTCATCATTATTTAACATATTAAATCCTATTTTTATTTCCTTCATTACTCCTTCTTGTTGAATGAAATGGCTACCGAATACATTTCTATTAGTATCATAAGCCATAACTCTTATTTGTGTGAAATCGTCTATTGAAAAACTTTTGGAAATTGTTATTCCAAAAATGACATTATACAAGTCTTCGGTCAATCTATTGCTTAATGAATAATTAAAAACGATTTCTAATTCATTGTTTATTATATTTAAAGAGACAGGACAAAAGTCATCCTCTACTCCTGCTATGGTAATAGTAATATAAAACAAATTATTATTAGTAAAATAAGCATCAGGGTCACTATCATTTGGAATTATAAAAAAATCATTATTTATCTCGGAAATGCTATGAAATAAATATGCTCCATTAAAAAAATAGTATTCAGACCGTTGAATATATTCTGTAATAGCAAAAGATTCATCATTATTTAACATATTAAATCCTATTTTTATTTCCTCTATTACTCCGTCCTCTTCAATAAAATTGCTACCGAATACATTTCTAATAGTATCGTATGCCTTAACTTTTATTTGTGTGAAATTGTCTATCGGAAAACTTTTGGGAATTGTTATTCCAAATCCAGTATCATGCAATGCTTCAGTTAATCTGTCACTTAAAGAATAATTAAAAACAATTTCTAATTTATTGTCTACTATATTTAAAGAGGCAGGACAAAAGTCATCTTCTACACTTGCTATAGTGATATTTATGTAAAGTAAATTATTATTAGTAAAATAAGTATCAGGGTCATTATTATTTGGAATTGTAAAAATATCATTGTCTATCTCAGAAGCATTATGAAATAAATATGCTCCTTGAAATAAATAGTTCTTTGTTTGTTGAATGTATTCGGCAATAGCAAAAGTTTTATCATTATTTGTTGTATTACATCCAGCAAGTACAATTAAAGGCAACAGTAACAGTGTAAGTATTTTCTTCATAAATATAATGTGTTCTATAAATTAACTACTGAGCAGTTTGAACACTTTTCCTCCTTTATTTTTGTTCAGTAAATATAAATTATTGACACCAAGTTTTATCTTGATGTCTAACAATTAACAAAATTATTCTTATCACCTAATCTCATTTAATGCCTCCTTATGTTTATTGAGCATCTTAATCTTGATTAAATTGTAACATAATATTTTTTGCTGTCTACATTAAATAAAAACATGCTAACTCTAAATAATTAAATTAAAGCTTGAATATGATTATTTATGGCAATTACTAATTCTTCCAATTTATCTAAATGAATACAATGAGCACAAGGAGCAAAACGAACAACTTTACTATTTTTAAAACTATGAGCATT